>CAMCIX010000155.1 GCA_945875045.1 uncultured Clostridia bacterium
TTCTTCTAAAATTCAGGTTGCAAAGCCAAATCTTTTTATACATCCTGTACCACCGTGTTTTTTCAGTAACATAACGCCCTTTTATGAAAAAACCGCAGGCAACGGCAATAATTTGATTTTTATTCACCCGCTCGGCATTCTTAAATTGATGATCCCCCAAAACCGTGAAAAATTCCCTGTTTTCGGTCTTGATTATTCGGTGTAGTACAAGGGTGCCGTCATTTTTCTTATAAAGAACGACATCTCCTTTTTTCAACCGCTCTTGGCTACAAGGCTCAAACTCGACGCGGTCTCTACCCTCTTTTAAAAGGGGCATCATACTTGTCCCCGCTATCGGCGCGACCGCATAACCAAGCTCCTTAATGCTACGCTCTATATTATTCATTCTTCAAGCATATTTAAGGATCTGAGTTCGGATAAAAATACTTCTATATCCGCTTTCGCCCTATCCTCTTCTATTTCATATTCCTTTGCCAAAGCCGCCGCTAAGCTTTCTGTGTCTGTTTCTTCACTTAGCATTTTGCAGACAAACTCTCCCGTATGATTAACTGCAATCATACCGTTAAAGCCAATATCCTTTTCAGGCGGCGGCACAAGCACAGCATTGCCGTGTACCCGTCTTAAAATATGACCCTCAATAAGGTGCATAATTTTCCCTTTCTGCTTTGATTTATTCAATCGTTGTATTAGTTCCGCCCATACATTGATTCAGCGCGTTCGCTGCGTAATCAGGGTCGGGAGGAGGGGTGGGTTCAGGCGTACCGCTTTCGGTTAAAATGCGGTCGTTAT
Organism: uncultured Clostridia bacterium; assembly: GCA_945875045.1. Lineage (GTDB taxonomy): Bacteria > Bacillota > Clostridia > Oscillospirales > Acutalibacteraceae > UBA737. Next base: position 790 of record CAMCIX010000155.1, read on the forward strand.
CGTCAAATCTGTAAATTCTGGTTTTAGGCGGTTCGTATGCAAGCTGTTCCCTGTTCATCAAAATCCATTTCCTTTCATTGCGTTATATGACATTTCGGCGGCGGCGGACTCATTTCTGCAACTCATTTCAAAAATATCCGCCCTTTCCACAACCTTTTCTATCATATCAAGTAACAAATTCATTTCTTCCGAATTTTTGGGGCGGTAGGTGTTGTTAAGTGTTAAGGCAATCGCCCTCTCGCTGTCAATGCGTGTAATACTGTTTTCATTTCCCTGCTTTAAAAAGCAAACAGCACGAAGAGGTACTCCGAGGTTTACCTGTAAATCGGTCTTTCCCGCAAAGGGAGTACCCCAAACGGTGACCCCCTCATTTTCGGGAAAAATAACGGGTTTATCGTCATTTAAAATATAACTGCCCTTAAACTGCCTCAACCACAGTGCGGTGTGGGTAGATTTTCCCATACCCGACGGTGCGGAAAAAAGATATGCCTCGCCGTCCAACACCACCGCCGAAGCGTGGAGAAAAAATTTGCCGTAGGGTATTATCTCTCGGCAAAAGGCGGCGGACGAATAAATATATTCTCTATCCTCCGCCGTGCAATTATCAGGCAGGGCATATAACCCACCGTCAAAATCAGGATTAATCCTGATAACAGGCTCTCCCAAAGACTTATATGCCTCGCTCTGCCTTTTAAGACGGTCAAATTTTGGATTCATCTCGACCTTAAGACCCGCGATTTCATATATCATTCTTCGGTTTCACCTCTTTGCTGATGTTTATTCTTTCGGATAATGTGATTTACCCCTATATTCACCCGAGGCGGTATTAACTACACCGTTATTGCTTGTAACCTTTGTGCCGCCCGTGCCGTTTACCGTTATGGTCGCCGTAGCTCCGGGGGCGTAGAGATTATCTATTATAAATCCGTAGGTTGTGTTAGCCTGAAGTCCGGTCGCATCCCAGTAATAGGTAAGGGTCGTAGCTCCGCTTATCTGCTGAATACTTCCCTTGTTGTGCTTAACTCCCGCACTGTCGGTCAATATCGAAGTACCGTTTCCGGTAAAGCTTCCCGTACCCCCGACCTTGACATAGGCAGAACCGGGAACGGTTACGGTTATTTGTATTGTGCTGACATCGGTCATAGTATTGAGTCTGTACTTAAATCCCGTGGAGATTGTATTGCCGAATTTATTGTCCAGTCCGTAGCCCTTGGCGTTTATTCCTGTTCCCGCGTCTCTGCCGTCAAAGGCGGAGGGAATATTCGTGCTTGCGCTTTCCGCAATAAAGGAGAGGTAGACCTTGCTTTCCACAGTCGGTTTATAATCAATCTCAAACCTTGCATAGTAGGTGATATTGTTAGTCGTTGTTATTTTCGGCGAATAGGTCGCATCTGTACTTAAGTGATTACCGTCCTTATCATACCAGCCGAGGAACTTGTAGCCCGAATTTGCCGTTGCTTTAGAGCTTGCCGCGGTTCCGTTAACATCTGTTACCGAAGCGACAGATACCTTACCGCCGACCGTATCGGTTTTAAAACTGCCGTTATTTTGCTTGGTCTGTGCGGCAAATTTTACGGTGTACACCGTTTGGAACCGAGCGTAATAGGTGACATCAGCCGTTGTGGTATAACTTATTGTCGCACCTTTATTTGTAAGCATATTGTCGGCAACCTTATTGCCGGTGGAATCGTACCAACCGACAAATTTGTAGCCCGAACCCGCTGTAGCGGTGGAGCTTATCGGCATACCCGGCGCGTCAATATATTCGTAACGCCCGAGAGTTCCGATTTTATCGTCCGTGGTATCCTCCCAGTTATCGCCGTTCTTAACCTGACGGATATAGGTCTGTGTAACGCTGCCCGAAAATCTTGCGTAGTAGGTGTTTACGCTTCCCTTTGTCTCGGTATAGGTATAAGTCGTATTTGTGGTAACCAGATTTCCTTTTGCGTCATACCAGCCCTCAAAGGTGAAGCCGTTCTTTGCAGTTGCTGTGGCGGTAATTGTTTCATCGGTTTCGGCGTGGTATGACTTGCCGCCGTTCTCATTATATGCGGCGTTGTAATTTTCATTTGATTTATCGGTCACGCTTGTGATTTCAACCGTTCCGCCGTTAGCAGAATCTGTAAAGTTACTACCGTTGCCCACCTGCGGAATAAACGCCTGAAGCCAGCGCCATTGCGCTACTAAGGTAAGACCCTTGTGAAAATTGGCGTAGGCTTTTTTTTCACCATTATCTGTCCAAGTTACGCCTGTAACCTTTTCATCGTTCTTATTGATGGTTTCTTTCAAAGATATATTGCCGTTATAAATCTTAAAATACTGCGCCGCCGATTCTCCTGACGCATTATCGAGAGAATAATCGCAGGCTATAGTATGCACGGCGGGGAGTATCAGACTCCCTAATTGGTCTGCGTTCTCCTGCTTATCTACAGTATCTCCCGTAAGCAGCCATCCCATAAACTTCCAACCGTCGTTCTGACCCTCAGCCGCGTGAGAAACATAAGGAGAAATAAATGTATCAGTAACACCTGTGGCGGGCTTAAAGCTGTATACATTCTCCGCTTCGTTTGTATTATATGTCCTTTCAACCACATATTCTTTACCGCCGTTGGGGTCATAGGTGATCGTGGGATTCTTGATAAATACGAAGTGCAAATCGGTAGCTGAAGTGATATTTTCCAGATAATAGGTGTAGATAATATCGCCGTCTGTATTGGTGGATTTTACCCATTTTTCATTTCCCGCCAATTGCAAAAACTCAGTTACGGGATTTCCGTTTTCATCAAGCTTTGTGTGATACACACCTACAAACTCACAGCCGTCTTCGACGTCGGCTTTCTTTATAACCGCCCGAACCTTAAGCTTTTCGCCGTCGATTATATAGGTTGCAAGCTTATTGTTAATCGTAACCTTATGACCGTCAGAACTGCCCTGACCCCCGGTTGTTCCATCGCTGCCGCCAACCACCGCACTGCCGTGGGTAGAGGTACTTCCCGACAGGGGATGGTAAAGCTGGAAGTTGATATTATCGAGGAAGTTGCCGTAGGTCTTAGCTTTGTCGGCTGTTGTCGTCGAATTAACATAGCCCACAGAGACAAAGCCAAACACGGTATCGGTCTGCCCTGCAGGAACGGTATAAAGATAATACTTGCTTAAATCTACAGTTGTACTGCCCGAGCCGTTGCCTGAACCTGCCGAGCCATCGGCGTTAGAGCCGTAAGAGTTCCAAGGATTGGTGCCGCTTGTCGCCCTGCTGCTCGCCATAATCCAGATATGCCATTCCTCGGTATAAATAGTACTTGGGGTAAGGCTGAAGGCGTTATTTCCCGCATTGTCTTCAAAAGCTCCGCTTGCGGCAAACTTTTTACTGTAAACGGTGTATTGTTTGGGCTCTGCACCCGATTTAATTGTGCTGTTACCTATTTTAAGCCAGTCAACCATCTGCATAAACTGGTCGCGTCCCGCTTTACTGGGCTTTGAAGGGTCGACGCTCTGCTTAGGACCTATAACCAGCGCCATAATGTCCTTTCCGTTACGACCGCCGTGATCCAAGCCCCATTCATACACGCTTGACGGGGTTGTTTTAACATTTTGATAAAGGGTACTTTCTTCGTCAGCATTCAGCTCTGCGGCATAAGTTCCGTTGGTAGGCTTTAATGTTACATTCGAAATATATGTTGTTGTATTTTCTTTGAAGAGCTCAATTTTTCCCTGAAAAGCTGTGGTGTTCCACGAGGGAACTTCACTCTGATCAGGCTGTGAATAATTTCCTGAAAAAGTCGGTCCATCTTCAAAGCTGCCGTTTTGCAGTTTAGTAATCGGTGCTGAGCCATTATTCGTTTCATCGGTCGCATACACGATACCCGCACACGCCACCGCTACAAGCAGTACTCTCGCTATAACCGCGCGTACCTTTTCCGCGCTTATTTTCTTTTTATTCCCGTCTTTCATTAAAGGCCTCTCCTTTCAGGAAAAATACGGGGCTTTCCGCCTCTTATTATCAATCAAAGTATTTAAAACATTATATACAAATATATTCAATATATTATAACTGTCTCTTATACACATCTCCGAGCCCACGAGACCTCTCTAC
>CAMCIX010000156.1 GCA_945875045.1 uncultured Clostridia bacterium
TACCCTTGCTGTTATTATTAAACCACTTAATTATATCGCCGTAGGCAAGGGGAGTTACGCGCACGGGCTTACCCTTGTAATTTATCTGGGTGTAATCCTCCTCAATTACAAACTGGGAAACAAGGTCGGAGATTTCGCCTAATTTTCTCTGTCCCAGTCTTGAGGCGGTGTCGCGGTCAACCACGGGTATCTGCGTGCGGTTGATTTCGGCAACGTCGGCGGTAAAGTCGCCGTTTTCCATTGTTATAAGCTTTTCATAGCGCGATGCGTTAAATATCTGCGCTCCGATAAGGGTTGAAACGGCGCTTAAAGCTATAATTGCGACAATCGCACAGACTGCAAACTTAAAGGGCTTCCCAATCTTTTTAACGGCAGAGCGGCGTTCTTCCTTGGAATTTATCCTGTAAACCCCGCGGTCAACCTTGAAAAGAGAAACAAGGGATATAATCTGCGAAAAGGCGTTTACAACCACGCAAACTACAACGCAGAAGATTAAAAAGCCCCACATTTCACTGCTTCGCGGGTTAATAGGCGGCAATACGAACCAAAAACCGAGAAAGATTATTACGGCGCAGATAAGCCATTTGAGAATTACCTTTAATACATTATTTTTCATTTTCTGCTCCTTTATTATGTTTTTCGGCGCATAAGCCGCAGACCTCGCAGTCGCCGCCGCAGAAATGTCTCCCGCTTCTTCGCCGTTTTATAATATATATCACCGCGGCGATAAGCAAAACCGCCACTACGCCTAATATAAAATAATCGTAAATATTCATATCCTTAAAAACCTAAAAGTGACCCTATATTATATATCGCAAAGCCGCAAACCCACGCGATAATGCATTGTAGGGCTATTACACCCGCGGTGTGAAGACGTGAGCCTAACTCCGCTTTAAGGGTTGCTATCGCGGCAACGCAGGGGGTGTAAAGCAGGGTGAAGGCAAGAAAACTCGCGGCGGAAAGCGGCGTGAACATTGCCGAAAGGGCAGAGCTTAAGCTGTCAAGCCCCGTGCCCGTAAGCACGCTCATTGTGCTTACAACCGCCTCTTTAGCCGAAAGACCCGCCAAAAGGGAGGTGCTTATCCGCCAGTCGCTAAGACCGAGCGGTGCGAAAATCGGAGAAATAAGCCGTCCGATAGAGGCAAGCAGACTATTAGACGAATCGGTGACAAAGTTAAGCCTTGAATCGAACGCGCCTAAGAACCAAATTATCACGGTCGCGACAAATATAACGGTAAACGCCTTTTGCAGAAAGTCCTTTGCCTTATCCCACATTAAAAGCAGTACGCTTTTAGCCGAGGGCAGGCGGTAGTTGGGAAGCTCCATAACAAAGGGAACGGGATTGCCCCTAAAGGCGGTTTTATTCAGTATAAGCGCGGTTATTATTCCCATAATAAGCCCGAATATGTAAAGCAGGAACATCACAAGCGCCGAGTACTTAGGGAAAAAGGCGGCGGAAAAAACCGCGTATATCGGTATTTTTGCCGAGCAGGACACAAAGGGCACAAGCATAATAGTAAGCTTGCGATCGCGCTCAGAGGATAGGGTGCGGGCGGACATTATCGCGGGTACGGAACAGCCGAAGCCGATTATCATAGGTACAAAGCTTCTGCCCGAAAGTCCGATTTTGCGAAGCAGCTTATCCATTACAAAGGCGACCCGCGCCATATAGCCCGTGTCCTCAAGAATCGAGAGGAAGAAGAACAGCACTACTATTATCGGCAGGAAGGAAAGCACACTGCCTATTCCCGCGAAAATTCCGTCGATTACAAGGCTGTGCACAACCCTATTTATGCCGTATGCGGTAAGGGCGGAATCTGTAATGGCGGTAAGCTTGTCAATACTCAAGGATAATAGGTCGGACAAAAAGCTGCCTATAACCCCAAAGGTCAGCCAGAAAATAAGGAGCATTATTACAAGAAACAGGGGAAGTGCTAAATATTTATTGGTAAGCACGCTGTCGATTTTCACGCTTCGGTGATGCTCTCGGCTCTCCTTACATTTCACAACCGCCTTTTTGCATACGCTTTCAATAAAGGCGTAGCGCATATCCGCAAGGGCGGCGTTGGCGTCAAGCCCACGTTCGGACTCCATTTCCTTAATGCTGTGTTCAATCGTTTCAAGCTCGTTTTGGTCAAGCTCTAACTTTTCGGCAAAGGAGGAATCCCCCTCGATAAGCTTTGTCGCCGCAAAGCGGGGAGAGATGCCGATGCTTTGGGCGTGGTCTTCTATTAGGTGGGAAACTGCGTGTATACAGCGGTGAACGGGACCCGGGGCGCAGAAATCCTGAATTTTAGGCTTAACCTTACCCTTTGCCGTAGCAACCGCGGTTTTTACAAGCTCGCTTATACCCTCATTTTTCGCCGCGCTTATCGGTATTGCGGGAACGCCCAAAAGAGACGAAAAAAGCTTTATATCAACCGTTCCGCCGTTGCCGCGTACCTCGTCCATCATATTAAGCGCCAGCACCATAGGAATACCCAGCTCCAAAAGCTGTAGGGTAAGATACAAATTGCGCTCAATATTTGTCGCGTCAATAATATTAATAATGCCGTCGGGCTTTTCGTTAAGTACGAAATCGCGGGTTACAATTTCCTCGGTCGAATAGGGGCGAATTGAATAAATACCCGGTAAATCGACTACAGAACAGCCCCTTGCCGTGGTTATGTCGCCCATTTTTTGGTCTACAGTAACTCCGGGGAAGTTGCCGACATGCTGATTAGCCCCCGTTAGCGCGTTAAAAAGGGTGGTTTTGCCGCAGTTCTGATTTCCGACAAGCGCAAAAATCATTTTGCCTCACCCTCGCTTTCGATGTCGATTTCCTTTGCATGCTCCCGCCTGATAGTAAGCTCATAGCCCCTAAGGGTTATTTCAATCGGGTCGCCTAAGGGGGCTATTTTAATAACCTTTACCTTAGTGCCGGGGATAAGCCCCATATCCAAAAGGCGAAGCCTTAAGGCTCCCTCGCCGTTTACTGCGGAAATTACCGCTTCTTTTCCTACACTTAAATCATTTAACGTCATAAAAATCACAGAATCCTTTATTAAGGGGAAATTAACGTCCCGTAAAATCATTATCAAAGGTTATAACACAGCAGTAGGTCGGGTTTATTTTCTTTGCGCTTTCGTTGATTAGCTCTCCCAATTTCTCATGGGTAAGCTTTACCGTCGAGGGAACCACAATATCAAAAATAAGATTTGTACGTTTTTCGCCCGAGGGGGTCATACGGAAATCGTGAATAGACATATTCTCATCAATTTCCCTTACCGCCTTTACAATGCTTTCTTTAGCCTTTGCTACCGCCTTGTTGTTGACGTCAATCGGATCCATATGTATTACAAGGGAAATGTTAAGCTTTTCGTCAATCAGCTTTTCACAAAGGTCGATCTGCTCGTGGCATTTTACAATGTCGGTGTACTGCGGAACCTCAACGTGTACCGAGGCGAACTGTCTGCCCGGACCGTAGTTGTGTACTATAAGGTCGTGTATACCCTTAAATTCCTTAAAGGACAAAATAGTGTTTTCAATTTCACTTATAAGCTTTTTATCGGGCGGCGTGCCTAAAATTTCATCAAGCGTGTCCTTAGCCGAGGCAAGCCCCGAATAAAGTATAAACAGAGAAACCAAAATACCCATCACCGCGTCAAGATTAAAGGGGAGCTTTACAAGCATTGACACCCCTACCGAAAGCAGAATAACCGAGGTGGTAACCATATCGTTAAGGGAATCCTGTGCGGTGGCAAGCAGAGCCTCCGAATCAATCCTTTTGCCGAGCCTGCGGTTAAAAAGACACATCCAAAGCTTTACAAGCACCGATACCGCAAGTATTATTATCGCCCATACCGAGTAGGTCGGCATAGCTTCCCCTTTGACAAGGGCGGAAACAGAGGATTTAAAAAGCTCCGCGCCGACAAGTAATATCAGCATCGCAACGATAAAGGCGGACATATATTCCATTCTACCGTGACCGAAGGGATGGTCGCTGTCGGCAGGCTTGCCCGCCATTTTAAAGCCAATCATTGTAATGACGGAAGACCCCATATCCGAAAGGTTGTTAAGTCCGTCGGCTACTATCGAAATACTGGCGGTGATAAGACCTACGGTGATTTTAAAGGCGCATAAAATTAAATTGCAGACTATCCCGACCGCGCCGCCTAAGGTTCCGTATTTTAGCCGCACGGTACTGTCGTTTACGTCCTCGCTGTTTTTTATAAAAAGCTTTACTAAAAGCGTAGTCATTAAAGCTTCGCCCCTTTTGCACCCTTTGCTCCGAAGGACACGCCCGAAAGAATATTAGTATCAATGGTATAGGTGAGATTCTCGCGGTTACGCTGACGGGTAAAGGCAAGCTCTACCAATTTGTCAATCATATCGGTGTATTTAAGCCCTGTCGGCTCCCAGAGATAAAAGGCGAGCGAACCGGGTATTGTATTAATTTCGTTTGCGTAAACCTTGTCGGTCTTAGTATCAATAAGGAAATCTATTCTGACAACGCCCGACGCGCCGATTGCCTTAAATATATCGCAGGCTAATTTTTTAATCTCGTTTGCTTTTTCTTCCGTAAGGTCGGCGGGAATCTTTCTGCCTAAGGAAGCCATACCCTTTGAAGCGCCGCCCTTAGAGTTTGACATATACTTATCCTCGTAAGAGAGAATTTCATCATTCATAAAAGGCTCTTCGCAAACGCTCGGCTCGCAGGAGTCGGCGTCGCCTATAACCGAGCAGTTGATTTCCCTTAAATCGGTTACGGCGCGCTCGGCTAAAATCCTGTCGGTAAAGGAGGCGGCAAGGGTAATCGCCGCGTCAAGGCTTTCCTTGTCGTTTACCTTGGTGATTCCTACGCTTGCGCCCAGGTTAATCGGCTTAATGATAAGC
>CAMCIX010000157.1 GCA_945875045.1 uncultured Clostridia bacterium
AAGAAAAACATTCTTTCTTGATTTCTTGGTTTCTTTACTTTCGTGTTTATTATACGCGATAATTAATAAGTTGTCAAGTAGGAGGGTTATGAGCGTAAGCTTTCACTTCTTCACTATTCACTATTACCTCTTACTTTCCAAAAATCCCGAATGCGTTTTTAAGTGAAGAGTGAAAAGTGAATAGTGAAAAAGTAAAATCCCGAACGCTTTCGCATTCGGGATTTTTGGTTGCGGAGGCTGGACTTGAACCAACGACCTTCGGGTTATGAGCCCGACGAGCTACCAGCTGCTCCACTCCGCGATATTTATCAAACTGTCGCTATAAGTATATTATACACCATAACTGTCAAAAATGCAACCCCTTTTTTCAAAAAAAGCAATTTTTTTGAAAATAAAAAAGCGGGGGAGAGGGGATAATATCCGCCGTGCATAAAGCACGGCGGATAGATAGCATTTAGCTTATGCGCCGAATTTAGCTACGTTGAGCTTAATTCCGGGGCCCATTGTAGTTGCTACTACGCAGGACTTAATATACTGACCCTTTGTAGCTGCCGGCTTTGCCTTAACAATAGCCGCCATAAGAGCGTCGAGGTTTTCCTTAAGCTTTTCAGGACCGAAGGAAACCTTGCCGATGGGGCAGTGAATGATGTTGGTCTTGTCAAGACGGTACTCAATCTTACCTGCCTTTGCCTCGGTGACAGCCTTGGCAACGTCGGGGGTTACAGTACCCGCCTTCGGTGTAGGCATAAGACCGCGGGGTCCTAAAACCTTACCGAGACGACCTACAACGCCCATCATATCGGGTGTTGCGATAACAACGTCGAAATCAAGCCAGTTTTCATTCTGAATCTTAGCTACAAGCTCCTCAGCGCCAACGTAATCAGCGCCTGCCTCTTTAGCGGCGTCGGCCTTGTCGCCCTTAGCGAAAACAAGAGCTCTTACGGTTTTACCTGTACCGTTCGGAAGGATAACCGCACCTCTGACCTGCTGGTCGGCATGGCGGGAATCTACGCCGAGACGTACATGGATTTCAACCGTTTCATCAAATTTCGCAGTTCCGGTCTTAACAGCGACCGCAACAGCCTCGTCAACATCGTAAAACTTACCTGTTTCGATAAGCTTTGCGCTGTCATTATACTTTTTACCGTGTTTCATTGTTTACCTCCCAATAAGTGGTTAAATCGGAATTTTCCTCCCACAAGAGAGAATTAATCGACAACTTCAACGCCCATACTGCGAGCAGTTCCGGCTATCATACTCATAGCCGACTCAATGCTTGCCGCGTTAAGGTCGGGCATCTTGGTTTCAGCGATCTTTTTTATTTGCTCTCTGGTGATCTTGGCAACCTTTGTTTTGTTAGGTGTGCCGGAAGCACTTTCAATGCCGCAAGCCTTCTTAATAAGAACGGCTGCCGGCGGAGTCTTGGTAACGAAGCTGAAGGAGCGGTCCGCGTATACGGTAATTACTACCGGAATAATAAGACCCGCGTCATTCTTTGTTCTCTCGTTGAACTCCTTTGTGAACGCCATAATATTGACGCCGTGCTGACCGAGAGCAGGACCTACCGGCGGAGCCGGAGTAGCCTTGCCTGCAGGGATCTGCAGCTTAATGTAACCTGTGATTTTCTGAGCCATTTATTTGCACCTCCATTATTCGTGGTAACAGCGTCTTGCGACGCCTGGCGGAACGGTCATATTCCGCTCCTCCCACCGTGGCACTAACCTGTGCCGGGGTAACCGTCCCTTAAGGGGACGTTAATATGCATTTCTGCGTATTAATAAATTAATCGTCAAGCGAGATCTGGTCAAGCTCAAACTCGACCGGAGTTTCTCTGCCGAACATAGAGAGCGCTACGCAAACGCTGTTATTAGCGGTATCGACCGACTTAACCACGCCCGTATAACCCTCAAGCGGACCGCTGATAATCTTAACATTATCGCCCGCGGAGTAGCCGACTTCAACGCTGTGCTTTTCAACGCCTAAGGCGACAACCTCTTCATCTGTAAGCGGAACCGGCTTTGACGCAGGTCCCACAAAGCCCGTGCAGCCGCGTATGTTTCTTACGACATACCAGCTGTCGTCGGTGACTATCATTTTAATGAGCACATAGCCCGGGAAAATTTTGCGCTCAACCTCGCGCTTTTTATCTTCCTTTACCTCGGTGACGGTTTCGGTAGGAATTTTAATTTCCTGAATTAAATCCTGCATACCGCGGCTTTCAACCATTGTTGCAAGATCGCTTGCCACCTTGTTTTCATAACCTGAATAGGTATGAACCACATACCATTTAGCTTCTTGTGTTTCAGCCATGATTTACCTCCGGCATCTTATTTGCCCAAAATCCAGTCGAGCAAGCTACCGAGGCCGAAATCAACGAGCCAAATAAATGCTCCGATTAAAAGACACATAATCAGAACGATAACTGTGTTCTTAAGAACATCCTTCCAGCCCGGCCATACGATTTTCTTAATCTCGCTCTTGTAGTCGCGGAAGAAACGAACGATGCGTTTCGGTATGGTAAGTTTTGAACCGTTCGACGCCTGAACCTCAAGGTAATCGTCAATCAGCAGGTAAGCTAACGCAGACGCGGTAAATGCGAAGAGCGCTATTGCCGCTATCAGCACAAAAGCTGAATAAACTACGTTTGATACATCGGGCAGGGGACGGCAGTCAACAAATTTAAAGGGACTGCTAAGCGCGATAACGAGCATATATACCGCGTCGATTATTCCGACTCCCGGAGCGATGTAGCGCAAGCTTTTCGATTTAAACGAAAAAATGCTGACGATAAGGGACAGAGCGGTAAGGATAAAGCAGAAAAGTATATCTGACGATACCGCCATATTGAACTCTGTACCGCCGACGGTGATTTTACTGCCGAAGGCAAGCTGGGCACCGACCAGATTTGCCTCACCCGCGCTGCTTGATATGGTAGCGAAGCGTGTGAAGAAAAGAACGAGAGCGGCGGCGCCGAATGCGGTCGCCAGAAAACGGAAGATTTTATTTAAAGCTTTCATCCGTATTTCCTCCTACTTCGTTTCTTTGTGCAGGGTGTGTTTCTTGCAGAACCTGCAATACTTGTTCATTTCAAGCCTATCAGGATCGTTTTTCTTGTTTTTCATTGTGTTGTAGTTGCGCTGCTTACATTCTGTGCAAGCAAGTGTGATTTTAACTCTCATAACGGCACCTCCCGCTTTACGGAAATATTTTTTGCTTTTACTAATAACGCCGGAATTGCTCCTGCACCGTAAAAGTAAACGCCTCCCTCGGTCGGACCGCGAAAAGCCGTACCGCCCGCGGTTTTTTAGCGGACGGAAAGCACATTACGGCGCTCTCGATCGTTCAACCGGTTCTATGCAAAAAAAAAGAACCTTTCAGAGGTGATAATATTATAGCATATACCACCCCGAAGGTCAAGCATTTTTTGGGAAATTTTCTGTTTGTCGCTGTTATTTGTGATATGAGCCGCCCGAATTGATTTTAAAGGCGCGGTAAAGCTGCTCTAAAAGCATTATTCTGAACAGCTGATGCGGGAAGGTCATTTTGGAAAACGAAAGCCTTATATCCGAGCGGCGTTTGATTTTTTCGGAAAGTCCGCAGGAGCTTCCGATTATAAAGGTGAGTCCGCGGCCGAAATTGCTGTTTTCAGCTACCGTCTCTGCAAGCTCCTCGCTTGAAAGCTGTTTGCCCTCGATACAAAGGGAAATAACGGTGCATCCGTCGGGTATTTTCTTTAAAATCTGCTCAGCCTCGCGCTCAAGGGCGGCGTTTATCTCGGCGTCGGAGGGCTTTTCGGGAAGTCTTATCGGGTCAAGCTCGATAATATTAAGGTCACAGTAGGCGCGAAGACGCTTAATGTATTCCGCCGCCGCGTCCTTTAAATATTTTTCCTTTAAGGAGGAAAGGGCGATAAGGGTTATTTTCATCATATTACGGTCACCCTGTTTTCTTTCGGCGCGGCAACGGTTAAAACGCAGTCTCTGCCGTTTTTAGCCCCTATGTCGGTAAGCGAAGCCTCAGCACAGGAAAGGGCTAATAGGGGAGTGTTGTTTTTTTGGCTTAAATGTCCTAAGATAAAGCGGGTTGTTCCGGAATTTAACAGTCCGCCAAGCTCTGCGGCACAAGCGTTGTTGGATAAATGCCCAAGGTCGGACATTATGCGGATTTTAAGCTCGGGAGGGTAGGGACCCTTGTTCAGCATTTCGGTATCGTGGTTGGATTCGATTAAAACCGCGTCACTGCCGTTTATTGCGTTTCTTACCGGTTCGGTCATAACGCCTAAATCGGTGCAGACCGATATTTTACGGTTATCGGGCATTAAAAAGGTATATCCGCTCGAGCCCTTACAGTCGTGGCTTGTTGCGAAGCGGGAGACGGTTATCCCCGCATATTCAAGCGGCGTATCGCTGTAAATGACCTCGGTTTCAGTTCCCGCGGGGAGCTTATCGGCGGCAATCAGGGCGGCGAGGGTTTCCTCAGAGGCGATTACCGCAGCTCCCGTTTTATTAAGCAGGGGCTTTAGTCCCTTTATGTGGTCGAAATGCTCGTGGGTGATAAAAACGGCGGAAATCTGCGAAAGCTCGCCGCCCGCCGCCTCAAGCGCCGCCGAAAGAGAGCGCAGGGGGGCGCCAGCGTCCACCAAAACTGCGCCGTGAGCGCCCGCTATATATGTACTATTTCCTGTTGAGCCGCTGAAAAGCGGACATATTCTTGACATTATAAATCTGTCTCCCGTTAGTAATAAAAACGGATCGGTAAAGACCGACCCGTAAAATCAGAATAGCTTTACGCCTGTTTAAGAGCAAATGTATTACTGTCTCTTATACACATCTGACGCTGCCGACGATATGCAGTGTGTAG
>CAMCIX010000158.1 GCA_945875045.1 uncultured Clostridia bacterium
GAGATGTAGAGAGGTCTCGTGGGCTCGGAGATGTGTATAAGAGACAGGTGCAATCCAAAGTGCCATTTTTATTTTTAATATGGCACTTTTGGGGAAATAAAGTGCTGTTAATGGGCAAATGTTCAATTTGACTTGCTTTCAAGACCGCCGTCACATGCGACGAGCAAGGTTATTCCCAAACATATAAGAAAAGATCCTGTTGTTATTGCGACCTTATACAAAAGTGCTATATATCCTGTCCATAGTGTAATGGAAATCAAAATCAGCATTACAATAAACTTAAAAATTTTCATACAAATTCCTCTTTCTATACTAATCTCACTTTTTTATCAGCAATACTTCCGTATTGGTTCGAGCATTGCTTCAAAATCGAGGTCGATATATACCTTAACATTAAATTTTTGTTTTACCCTTTTCTTTTGTTCCGGCTGCGGGTGCGGCAGATTGAGGGTGTTCAGTAAACTATGCCAGCTCGTGACATTATAGTAGGGTGCAAGTCCCCGCCAACTGATAACGCCTTTTTGTCTGCGGAGGTCAAAATGCAGATTGTGTGGATGGCGAAAACACAGGCGTACTTACAAAAGAGGAATATGACGAGTTTATAAACGATCTTGTCGAAGCTAATAAAAATGGCACTTATCTATACTCAAAACCTTACTACATTTATAAAGGAATAAAAAAGTTTTAAAAAGCACTTGACTCTCCATTTAACTGTAATGATAATATAACATTGCAAGGTACCATGCACATTTCGAACGGAGTGATGTTTATGTATAAAATCGGCGAGCTTTCAAAACTCTCCAATATCCCAGTAAAGACTTTAAGGTATTACGATAGTGAAGGTATTTTACCGCCGGACAAAATAGACGAGTTTACAGGATACCGTTATTACAGTGCGGCAAAATTATCTGACTGTTATCGCATTCTTACCCTAAAAGAATTGGGATTTAGCTTGTCTGAAATCAAAGAACTTTTTGAAATGCCCAAAGAAAAGATTTCCGAGCTTGTTTCAGCAAAAGAGAAAGAACTTGAGAAGTTAATAGCTCAAACCGAAAATCGCATAAATACACTTCGCAAGCTTAATTTAGCAATAAAGGAGAATGGATTTATGTTTGACATTATTATTCGAAAAAGTGATGAACTTCACCTTGCATATGACCGCAAAATTGTTAATTGCAAATCGGAACATGATAATATCCTCTGCAAAATGCAGGATTGCATTCCAAAAGAAATAATCGGAAGCCGTAAGGTTATTATCGATTATGAAACTGAATTTACAGATAGCGATTTTGACACCGGATTTGGAATCGAGATAACCGGAAAATTGCCCAAATCCTCCAAACTCTCTGAAAAAACAATCATATTCACAAGCGATACCGCAAATCTTGTATGTACCGACAAAGAGTATGACGAGGCGTCCAAATATCTTAATAAATATATGTTAGACAATAACTACCAAATAGTCGGACCCACCTACAAAATCATTTATGAAGATGGAACGGTAGAAATAAAAATTCCGGTAGTAAAACTCGGTAAATACAATGCTGCATTTAATGAAGATATAGATATTCCCTTTGTTAATGATGAAACTGTAATAGGTCGTTGGAAATTGTTTGACTTTCTACCTTCAAAAGAGATGTTTAACCCTGATAAATCCAAAATGCACGATTCTAAAGATATAGTAAAAGAACTCTATTTTCTGCCAAAGGGTGAAAAGTATTGGTGTTTTGCTTGGACTAAGGGTCTTTTATTATCAAACTGCGGATATCCACACAGAAAAAGCCAAAATAAATATACCATTGAAAAAATCGGCAAGGATACCTTTATGTTTATAGAGTTTAAAACATATGAGTATTTTGAAGGCGGCAAGCCTGAAATATGGGTGTTCAAAAAGGCGGATTCAAAAGAATATTCAAAGCGTGAAATAATGAAAATTGATGAAATACCTGACATTCCAGCGGATGATCATAATATTTTAGGCAAATGGGAAGTATGTGATTTAGTTCGTTCGGTTGACGGTTTTGATCCGAAAAATTGTTGTTCATTTATTCCTTACGAAGCACTATACTGGCGAAGTGCGGAATTTCTAAACAATGGATCTATTAAAAATACCTTTAAAAACTATGAGGAATCCGAAGCTCATACCGACGCACCGGAGGTATGGCGTTGGATAAACGGATATGTTGTATGCAATCCCAGACATACTGCAAGCAAATATCTCATACAAAGACACGGAGATAGAGAGTATTTATTTATTCAATGGAAAAGCGGAGACTACTCTTTTGGCGGCGACGAACCTTTTTGGTATGTATTTAAAAAATTGATATAATAGATGTGCATTCTGTCCGTTAGATCATACTTTTAAGTTAACACCCCAACCTATGCGATTTACAGAGGTGGGGGTGTTATAGTATCAATCAATATTTACTTTCCAATATCTGGATCGTTTGCCGTTTATTCGTTTTGCTTATCGCACTTTGAGGAAGATAACGAGCTGCAAATGGGCTTATGTTCAATTTGACTTGCTTTCAAGACCGCCGTCACATGCGACGAGCAGGGTTATTCCTAAGCATATAAGAAAAAATCCTGTTGTTATTGCGACCTTATATAAAAGGGCAAAATAGCCTGTCCGCAGTGTAATCAAAATTAAGAGAAGCATCACAATTATTTTGAAAATTTTCATATAAATTCCTCTTTCTATACCATTCTCACTTTTTTATCAGTAATACTTCCGTCTGGGTTCCAGCATTGCCTCAAAGTCGAGGTCGGTATATACCTTAATATTGAATTTTTGCTTTACTCTTTTCTTCTGTTCCGGTTGTGGGAGTGGCAGATTGAGGGCTTGAAGTAAACTATGCCAATTTGTAACATTGTAATAAGGTGCAAGTCCTCTCCAACTAATAACGCCTTTTTGTCTGCGGCGGTCAAAGTCATCACTGCTTTTGGGCAGAAGTCTTAAATATTCCTCCACAAATGCCTTGGTGTGTTTTTCTTTGCGTTGTTCGTATGTAATTTTAGGTGTGGGGTAGTTTTCTTTAAGCCACCTTGACAAGGTCGTTTTGTACCTGTGCTTAAAAACGGGGTGTGGCGGCATACCTTTTTTCTTAAAATCGGTGGTTGTGGGGTATCGCCCCTCGTCCTCGTAGAACTGCTCGATTCGGTCGCGAATCGTCTTGTCAGTCCAGTTGGTAAGCGGCATATCCTCTAAAATGTCGCCGAGTTTCTCGCAAATCTCGGTGTTCATTTTGTCTTCCGAAAGCAGCGAAATTGCCTTTTGTAATGCGGTTTTTCGGGTCATAGCGTTCAAAATCCTTTCGTGAATTTCGACACTCTATAACCGTTGGAACGGCGTAGGTTGAAAAACGTACGTTTTGGGTTATATCAAAATTATCTATCGATTTTATAAGCCCGATACAGCCGACCTGAAACAAATCGTCAAGGTTTTCGCCCCTGCCCGTAAAGCGCTGTATAACGCTTAAAACAAGCCTCAGATTACCGTTTATAAGCTTCTCCCGCGCCGAGCGGTCGCCCGCCTTAACCCTTTTTAAAAGCTCCTCCTTTTCCGCCTCCTTTAAAAGCGGCAGCTTTGAGGTATCCACCCCGCATATAATCACCTTGTTGTTATACATAACGGCACCTCCGTAATTCCTAATAGAATTATTACCGCTATGCAGTCCGTATAAACCCGAATAATATTTTTTGTTTCGACAAAATTCACTTGCATTTGCCGTTTCAGCCGTTCAAAAAAGCACGGCCGCCCTACCCGTTAAGATAGGACGGCCGCTCAATATATCAAGGGGTTTATCGGTTATTTAAAGACGGTCAACGACAGTCGCCGATATTAAGGATATCCCAACAAGCAACCCCTGCTAATATAATATGCAAAGATCTTAAATAGGTGACTTGCGGATAAAGAGAACGCCCAAGGTATTCGCCCCGCAATGGGAGGAAACCGTACAGCCCGCGCGGGTCATAAAGACCTCCTTAAAGGGAACCTCTTTCCTTACAAGCTCGACAATCTCGTTCACAAGCTCGGGGTCGCAGCCCGCGTGGGTTATGAAAACGCGGTCAAGCTCAATATCCGAATAGTCGGATATTTTATCCTTAACATACTGCTTTAATACCTCGGAGAATTTTCCGCGGTATTTTTTTGCAACGTCCATTTTGCCGTCCTTAACCTGAATACAGGGCTTTAGCTTTAAAAGATTTGCGCCGAACATAGCGAGCGCAGAGCATCTGCCGCCCTTGTAAAGGTACTCAAGACTGTCAATGACAAAGGAGGCGTCAACACAAGGGGCAAGCGCGCGGGTTTTCTCGACCGTTTCCTTAGCGGAAAGACCGGCGTTAAGCATTTCCGCCGCCGCCACTACAAGCAGACCGCCGCCGGTTGAAAGATTCTTTGTATCAATAACATATACGTTACCGAGCTCTTCCGCCGCAAGGCAGGCGTTGTTATAGGTTGACGACATTTCGGAGCTTATAGTAAAGTGAATTACGGTTTTGCCCGCGTCGGTAAAGGGCTTAAAAAATTCCAGGCAGTCGCCGACGTTGGTTGCCGAGGTTTTGGGAAGCTCGCCCGTTTTGTCGTGGTGGGCATAAATATCGTCGGGGGTAATATCCACACCGTCGGTGTAGATCTTATCACCCAAGGTTATTTTAAGCGGCATTACCGAAACATTGTAGCGTTCGCGAAGCTCGCGGCTTAAATCGGTGGTGCTGTCGCTTGTTATTACTGTATTTAAAGACAAAATAACACCTTCTTAAAGCATTTTTTTAAATTATATCATTTTAATTACAATTTGGCAACAGATTTATCCGTTTTTTACGAGACTGTAATAATTTGTAATTAAGAAAG
>CAMCIX010000159.1 GCA_945875045.1 uncultured Clostridia bacterium
ATTATATAAAGTACTTGACAAATTTATTTTTGGTATTATAATATACGTGTAATGTATAAAAATACAGATTAAATATTAAAATCGACATTACAAATAGCGCTTAAAAAGAGAAGGAATGATGTATTTTGGGAAAAACATTATACAGTTTGATGCTTAATGAAAATGTGGTGAGGGAAATTGATATGCTGGCGCATAAATCGGGAACTTCACGCTCTAATCTCGTAAATCAGATTTTAGCCGAATATGTGAACTACACTACCCCCGAACGGCGCATAAGCGATGTGTTTACCGCAATAGAACAGCTTATGATGCCGTCAAATGAAATTATACCTTTTTTTGCGCCCAATTCGCAGAGTATGTCTCTTAAAAGCTCCTTGGAGTATAAATACCGCCCGACCGTTAAATACGAGGTTGAGCTTTACGGCTCATGGACCGATTCTATAGGCAGCCTGAGCGTTATATTCCGTACTCAATCTCAGTCGCTTATAAGGGATATGACCGATTTCTTCCGCCTGTGGAAGCGTATTGAGGACGCGCATTTGCCCAATACTTCAGGAACGAAGATAGAATATGCATTGTACGACGGGAAATTTGTGCGGAGTATTTCGGTCCCCAGACGGGACTGCACTCCCGAAGAGCTCGCCCAAGCAATTTCGGGCTATATAAAGCTTTTTGACAAACAAATGAAGGATTACCTTTGCGGAAGGGCGGACTCAAGAAGCGTAGAAATCGCATATTATAATTATTTAATGAATACAGACATCCTTATTTAAAAATAAACGAACGAATACAGGAGGGATTGTTTTATGAATTCACAACAATTTACACAAAAAAGCTTAGAGGCCATACAAACCTCTCAGGCAATGGCAAAGGAAAACCGTAATCCCACCATAATGCCCGAACATTTACTGTATGCCCTTATTGACCAGGACGGAGGACTTATTCCGTCTCTGCTCGGCAAAATGCAGGCAGACAGCAACGCAATATTATCAGAGCTTGATACCGCAATTTCACAGTTGCCTACAGTAGGAAACGAAAGTGAAATATATCTTTCCAAAGAAGCCGAACGCGTGATAAACGAGGCGCAGAAGCAAGCAAAGTCAATGGGCGACGAGTATGTTTCGGTGGAGCACCTGATGCTCGGTATATTCTCCGCCGCGACACCTGCCGTTAAAAAGATTTTATCGGACCACGGAATAACAAAGAGCGCCTTTATAAAAGAGCTTTCCAAGGTAAAAAGTTCTCCGGTTACCGGAGATAATCCGGAAGACACCTATGACGCGCTCGGTAAATACGGCACCGATTTGGTGGAAAGAGCGAGAAAGAATGAATTAGACCCTGTTATAGGCAGGGATTCGGAGATACGCAATGTTATTCGCATACTGTCGCGAAAGACCAAAAACAACCCTGTTCTGATAGGCGAGCCGGGTGTAGGAAAAACTGCGATAGCCGAAGGCTTGGCACAGCGTATAGTCCGTGGAGATGTACCTGACGGACTGAAGGATAAAACCATCTTTTCTCTGGATATGGGCGCTTTGATAGCGGGAGCCAAATACCGCGGCGAATTTGAAGAAAGACTAAAAGCGGTATTAGAGGAAATCCGCCGCAGTGAGGGCAAAATACTGCTGTTTATCGATGAGCTGCACACAATAGTGGGGGCAGGAAAAACCGAAGGCAGTATGGACGCGGGAAACTTGTTAAAGCCTATGCTTGCAAGAGGCGAGCTTCACTGCATAGGAGCTACAACCCTTGACGAATACCGCAAATATATTGAAAAGGACGCGGCGCTGGAACGCCGTTTTCAACCCGTTCAGGTTGACGAGCCTACGGTGGAGGACACCATTTCAATACTCAGAGGCTTAAAAGAGCGTTATGAGGTCTACCACGGCGTGCGTATTCACGATAATGCGCTTGTTGCCGCCGCAACCTTATCCGACAGATATATAAGCGATCGTTTCCTGCCCGATAAGGCTATAGACCTTGTGGATGAAGCGTGTGCACAAGTCCGCACGGAAATAGATTCCATGCCTGAGGAGCTTGACGGCGTGCGCCGTAAAATAATGCAGTTGGAAATTGAAGAAATGGCGCTTAAAAAGGAAGAGGATCAGTTAAGCCGAGAAAGGCTTGAAAAGTTGCGTGAAGAGCTGGCTAACCTTAAAGAAAGCTATAACGCGAAAAAGGCGCTTTGGGAAACCGAGAAAAAGGCTGTTGACAGCGTTAAGGAATTTAAAGCCCGTATCGAGCAGTTAAATGCCGATATTGAAAACGCACAGCGGAATTATGAATACGAAAAGGCGGCAAAGCTCCGTTATTCCGATTTGCCTGCACTCGAAAAACAGCTTGAAGAGGCTGAAAAGGCTTCGGAGGAATCCAAGCAAAACACTATGGTGCATGACACCGTAACCGAAGAGGAAATTTCAAGCATAGTGGCTCGCTGGACGGGAATCCCTGTTGCCAGATTGATGGAAGGCGAAAGGGAAAAACTGTTGCATCTGGACAGCTATCTGCATAAACGGATTGTCGGTCAGGACGAGGCCGTGCAAAAGGTTACCGAGGCTATTCTCCGCTCCCGTGCGGGAATTTCGGACCCAAACCGTCCTATAGGCTCGTTTTTGTTCTTGGGACCGACGGGCGTCGGCAAAACAGAGCTTGCAAAATCGCTTGCAGAGTGCCTGTTTGATGACGAGCACAATATCGTCCGTATTGATATGACCGAATATATGGAAAAGTTTTCGGTGTCCCGCCTTATAGGAGCGCCTCCGGGATATGTGGGATATGACGAGGGAGGTCAGTTGACCGAAGCCGTACGCCGTAAGCCGTACAGCGTGGTGCTGTTTGATGAGATTGAAAAGGCTCATCCCGATGTTTTCAATATATTACTGCAAATTCTTGACGACGGCAGAATAACCGATTCTCAGGGACGCACGGTAGATTTTAAAAACACCATCATTATTTTGACCTCAAATCTCGGAAGTCAGTATCTGCTGGACGGTATCGAAAGCGACGGCAATATTTCCGATCAGGCAAAGGCTTCGGTAATGGACGAACTGCACCGCTCTTTCAGACCTGAATTTCTCAACCGTCTGGACGAGATAATAATGTTCCGTCCGCTCACCAAAGAAAATCTTACGGGAATTATCGATATTATGACCCAGTCGCTGCGCGCCCGTCTTGCGGACCGCTCGCTTAATCTCGAGATAACTCCTGAGGCTAAGAGGCTTATAATAGACCGCGGATTTGACCCGCTTTACGGTGCAAGACCACTCCGCCGTTATCTGCAGTCAAGCGTGGAAACGCTTATCGCGCGCACTATTTTAGAGGGCGATATTAATGTAGGCGCCACACTTAAGGTGGATGTAGAAAACGGAGAGCTTGTTTGCAGGTCATAAACGGCATCCTTGCCGAAAAAACAACAGCAGAGGGATTGATTGTCCTCTGCTGTTTTTTTATTCAAAATAAATCATTTAAAGATATTTATAACCCCTATAATTGTACCGTTAATGCTCCGAGATTTTCAACCACCTGTAATTCGTTTTTTCATTACAGCCATTTTATTGAAATAGAATCATTCATTAATGAGTGTAATTTGTTACTTCATAGAATTTGCCATTGAAACAATATCGCCCACGCCGTTTAGCACGACGCTTGGACGGTATGCATAGATTTTAAGGGTTTCCATAGTAGAAACGCCTGAAAGAACCAACACCGTGGACATACCGCTCTCCAATCCCGAAATCACATCGGTATCCATTCTGTCTCCAACCATAACTGCGTCTGCGGAATGGCAATTAAGAAGGCGCAGACCTGTGCGCATCATCAACGGATTTGGTTTTCCGCAAAAATAAGCCTGAGTTCCTGTTGCCATTTCAATAGGCGCTACCAGAGCCCTGCAAGCGGGCGCGATTCCGTCTTCAACGGGTCCCGATACATCTGAATTTGCACCGATAAGCTTAGCTCCCGCAAGAACGAGATTTGTAGCTTTAGTCAGAGTGTCGAGGGAATAAGAGCGACCCTCGCCGACAACCACATAATCGGGATTTACATCATTCATGGTGATACCTGCATCATAAAGTGCATTAAACAATCCTGCTTCACCAATGGCAAATACCGAGCAACCGGGGGCCTGTTCTTTTAGAAAGGCTGCCGTGGCTAAGGCGCTTGTATAGAAATGCTCTTCAGGAACATCAAGTCCCATACGGGCAAGCTTCTGATTGAGTTCTTTTGGGGTATATCCACTGTTATTGGTTAAAAACAGATATTCTTTATTTTCGTCATGCAACCAGTCAATAAACTCCGCAACGCCGGGTAAAATCTGATTTCCATGATAAATTACGCCATCCATATCGCATATAAAGCCTGTCTTTTTGTTGAAATCAATACTGTTATTATTCATATATTTCCCTTCTTTTATTTATGCTCTTATGTTTCCATTATAGCATAACAAGTGTGAAAAATAAACACTTTTATTACGGGAAATCAGCTTTGTTTTTCCATATAATATTCCCATCAACACCGAAAACCCAAAATGTCCCGTGACTGCCGGCAAAACGCGCGGCATGGTTACGGAAAGGCCGTATGTAAAGACATATTTAATATTTTCAAACACCGTAAAGCCCAATGATACAAATGCTGAATAAACCACACCGTCATATAAATAATGCCTACTGAATAAAAGAAAAATCAAAAAACCTGAAATGTAAAAAGTGCTGTTTCAAAAAGACAGAAAAGGCAAGATGATTATGGAATTATCCGCCGAGTAAATGGACAACAAAGCGCAGGTTTTTGTATCGTTGAAAGCAAAAGATATGAAC
>CAMCIX010000160.1 GCA_945875045.1 uncultured Clostridia bacterium
AGATAAGGGCAACCTCACTTTCCTATGCTTTTATTTATATTTATGAGCTTATTAATCTTATCGGGGTTTCCTCGCCCGAGGAGGGGTTTTTAAAGCTTAAGGACTTTTCCGAAAAATACGCTCCCCTTGATATGCGTATAAAGCCCTATACCGACGTTTGGCTTACCGACTTTGCGGCTTATTACGCTCTGCCGCCGCAAATAGCCGAGGGACTTTGCGGATTAAAAAACGACAGAGCGCTCCTTTGCCTTATGAACTACAAAAACGAAAACCCAAAAAGCCTGCTTTGCGCCCTCGACTGCTTTTCTTCATACCGACTTGAAAATTCATCCTTTTATAAAAAACACCCCGACGAGACCGCCGATACGGTTTACAGGCTTTTTTGCTCCCTTTTCGACTACTATGACGGCAGGGAGGGCGGCGATATTTTTATCCGTCTTTTTGCAAAGCCGCTCAAAGAAAGGCATTATATTTTCCGCGCGGCGGTGTTTTTCGAGCAAAAGCCCCACCGCGACTGCTTTTATAAGGTTAACGAAATATTTAGCTACACCTGCAAAAACGGCGAATGGTATGTAATGCGGTTTTTCCCTATTAAGGACAAGGCGGGCAAAATCGGCGCTCTGCTTAAAACCGCCGACTATTATTTGCGGCTTAGGTACGGCTTAAAATCCTCCCTTAAAAAGGCGGAGGTTTCCGCCGACTTTGAGGAGCTGATAAAAAACGCGGTGAACGCGCAATATAGGGATAAGCTTGAGCGCGAAAAGCCGATTATCAGCATAGATATTTCAAAATTACAGGGCATTCGCGACACGGCGGAAATAACAAGGGACAAGCTTATTGTGGAGGAGGACGAGCCCGAAGACCTCCCCGCTCCCGAGCCGCCCGATAAAGAAGAACCGAGCGACAGCGGTATATTAAAACCGCCGCTTAAAGAAATACTAATCGCGATTATAAGGGGTGAAAATCCCGAGACGGTGGCAAGAAAAAACGGCGTAATGCTGTCGGTCGCGGCAGAGGAAATAAACGAAGCCCTTTTCGATAATTTCGGCGATACCGTCATAGCCTTTGACGGCGATACTCCGATAATAATAGAGGACTACGAAAACGAGCTGAAAGGAATGTTTAATATATGAAGATACCCAAGCGGATCGCCTCGGCGATAATAAATTCCCTGAAGGGCGGGGTCGTGCCGAGGATAGGTCTGCCCTATATTACCGTAGGCAGGGAGACCGAGATTGACGCCTTTCTGCACGATATAGGCATAATCGAGGAGGGCGGCGCGTCCTTCCGCTTTATCGTGGGAAAATACGGCAGCGGCAAGAGCTTTCTTTTGCAGACCGTCCGCAATTACGCTATGGATAAAGGTCTTGCCGTAGCCGACGCCGATTTGTCCCCCGAACGTAGACTTCAGGGTACAAAGGGTCAGGGGCTTGCGACATATAAGGAGCTTATCCGCAATCTTTCGGTCAAGACCCGACCCGAGGGCGGGGTGCTTACCCTTATTCTCGACCGCTGGATAAGCGGCGTACAAAACGAGGCGATGAACGAAAATGACCTCCCCTTTGAGGACCCGAGACTAAAGACGGCGACCGAAAAGAAGATTTCGGAGGTTATCTCCTCCTTAAACGAAATGGTGCACGGCTTTGACTTTGCAAGGCTTCTGACCCTTTATTACAGGGCGTATACCGAGTGTGATGATGAGCTTAAAGCAAAGGTAGTAAAGTGGTTTCGCGGCGAGTACGCCACCAAAACCGAGGCAAAGGCGGAATTAGGGGTTAATATAATCATCACCGACGACGACTGGTACGAATATATTAAGCTTTTCGCCGCTTTCCTTAAAAGAGCGGGCTACGGCGGACTGCTTATACTTATTGACGAGCTTGTAAACATCTATAAAATCCCCAACAGCATTACAAGGCAGTACAATTACGAAAAAATACTTACAATGTATAACGACACCCTGCAGGGCAAGGCGCAGTATTTAGGCATTATAATGAGCGGCACGCCCCAATGCGTGGAGGATACCCGCCGCGGGGTTTACAGCTACGAAGCGCTAAAATCCCGCCTAACCGAGGGGCGGTTCGGCAAGGGTGAGGTTAAGGATATGTTAGCCCCCGTAATAAAGCTTTCGCCCCTTACCTATGAGGAAATGCTGGTGCTTACCGAAAAGCTCGCCGATATACACGCACAGCTTTTCGACTATGCCCCGAGACTAACCGAGGAGGATTACATCACCTTTATTAAGACCGAGTTTTCAAGAATCGGCGCGGACAAGGCTATTACCCCGCGCGAGGTGATACGCGACTTTATAGAGCTTTTGAACATAATTTATCAGAACCCCGATATAATTATAAAGGAGCTGTTAAGCTCGGGCGATTTCGGCTTTTCCGCTCCGACAGAGAGCGGGGAAATAAGCGAGGAATTTGCGGAGTTTGAGATTTAGATATGGATATTTTTAACCGATACGCACCTTTCGTGCAGGATTATATCTACCGCAACGGCTGGGAGTCCTTAAGGGCAATTCAGGTCGCGGCGGGGGACGCGATATTTAATACCGATAAGAATGTTTTGCTCTGCGCCTCTACCGCTTCCGGCAAGACCGAGGCGGCATTCTTCCCCATAATTACCCTCTTTTCCGAGGACCCGCCGAGCTCTGTGGGAGCGTTATACATAGGACCGCTTAAAGCCCTAATAAACGACCAGTTTTTAAGGCTCAATGACCTTTGTGCCGAGGCAGAGATACCCGTATGGCATTGGCACGGGGACGTTTCCCAGTCGCATAAACAAAAGCTTTTAAAAAATCCTTCGGGCATTTTGCAGATAACCCCCGAATCCTTGGAGGCGCTGTTACTTCGCAAGCACGCCTTTATACCAAAGCTTTTCGGGGATTTGCGGTTTATCGTGATAGACGAGGTACATTCCCTTATGCGGGGCGACCGCGGCGGGCAGACCCTCTGCCTTATTGAAAGGCTGTCAAGGCTTGCGGGCGTAAACCCGCGCAGAATAGGGCTTTCCGCTACGATAGGCGACCCTGTCGGCACGGGGGAATTTTTGGCGGCGGGTACTCGCAAGGGTACGGTTATCCCCAAAATCGAATCAAAAGGAATAAAATGGCGGCTTTCAATGGAGCATTTTTTCACTACTCCCGGGAGTGAATCGGGCGAGAACCGAAACGCCCCCGCCCTGCCCGCGCTTGATATGAAAACCGATACCGCGCCCGAAAACTCCGACCCCGGCTTCGGCTATATTTTTGAGCATACCAAAGGCAAAAAATGCCTTGTTTTCGTAAATTCAAGGGAGGAGTGCGAGGCGGTAACCACAACGCTCCGTGGCTACTGCGAGGCGCGGCACGAGCCCGACCGTTTTCTTATTCACCACGGCAACCTTTCCGCCTCTTTCAGGGAGACCGCCGAGGCGGTTATGAAGGACGATGAGCAGAATATGACCACCGTTACCACCGCCACATTGGAGCTTGGTATTGATATAGGAAGACTTGAGCGCGCCTTTCAGGTAAACGCCCCCTTTACGGTCTCCTCATTTTTACAGCGAATGGGGCGAACGGGCAGACGTGATCTTCCGCCCGAAATGTGGTTTGTAATGCGGGAGGAACAGCCCGAGGCGCGGGCGCTATTGCCCGAGACAATGCCGTGGGAGCTTTTGCAGGGCATAGCCCTTGTTCAGCTTTATACAGAGGAGCGGTTTGTGGAGCCGCCCAAAACCGACCGCCTGCCCTACAGTCTACTCTACCACCAGACAATGGCTACCTTGGCCTCGTCGGGCGAGCTTACTCCCGCCGCACTGGCACAAAAGGTGCTTTCCTTAAGCTATTTTCACCGAATCACTAAGGAGGACTATAAGATTCTCCTTAGACATTTATTGGAAACCGAGCAGATAGAGCGCACCGAGGAGGGCGGGCTTATTGTAGGACTTTCGGGAGAGCGGCAGACCAATTCCTTTAAGTTTTACGCCGTGTTTAAGGAAAACGAGGAATACACGGTAAGGAGCGAATCCGAGGAGTTAGGCACAATCGTAATGCCGCCGCCCGTGGGAGAGAAAATTGCTATCGCGGGTCACGTTTGGATTGTAGAGGAGGTTGACCATAAGCGCCGCCTTGTCTACTGTACTAAGGTTAGGGGCAAGGTTCCCGCCTATTTCGGGCAATGCCCCGGGGACATTAATACCCGCGTGCTTGAACGTATGCGGGAGGCTTTAAGCGAGGAAAAAAGCTACCCCTATTTAATGAAAAACGCGGTTGCAAGGCTTAGTGAAGCAAGGAGCGCGGCTCGGCTTTCGGGGATTACGCATAAGCCGCTTATTAACTTAGGCGGGGATATGTGGTGTCTTTTCCCGTGGCTCGGCACATATGCGTTTTTGGCAATCGAGCGGTTTTTAAAGCTTAAATGCGCCGAAAAGCTGGGGCTTTCCGGTCTCGATTCCGCTCGTCCCTATTTTATCGAGTTTAAAATGAAGGCGACCGAGGAGGAGTTTTTCAAGGTGCTTGCCGAAACGGCCAAACAACCGATAGAGCCCTTGGAGCTTGTATACCCGGGTGAAGTGCCGCTTTTTGAAAAATATGACGAGTTCGTCCCGCCCGAGCTTATCAAAAAGGGCTTTGCCTACGGTATTTTAGGCATTGACGAAATGAAAGAAAGAATCTTAGGCTGGGAAAAATCCTTGCGTAACGATAAATAAAAAAAGGGGCTGTTAAAAAAGTCCCAAGCCAGAAATCCACGAGAGAATA
>CAMCIX010000161.1 GCA_945875045.1 uncultured Clostridia bacterium
CCGTCGGTCGGGAAATCGAATAATCTTCCAAAGCCCTCTGTCGGAAATGAAATAGATAATTCCGATTCAACGCTTTCAGTCGGTTCGGGTAATGAAATAAAAAATGCAACTGTCGCAGATACAAGGGAGGTTGCAGACAAGGGTATATTTTACCTTAATAAAGCGAGAGCCGGAATAGGAAGCGGCGAGCTTTCAAAGCTTTTGGGTCTTACAAGATACGCCGAATACAGAAGCGGTCAGCTAATATCCAACTTTGCCCATGACCCCGGCGATTGGAATAAGGCGGCTGAGGCTACGGGGTACGGCAAATATATCGATTTATCCGAAAGCGTAGGAGCTTCACAAGGATATTGCGATATAGGCGCAAGGGAGGCTATTGCAATGGCGGGTATTGTCGGGAGTACGGATAGAATTGCCGAAACATTAGCGCAGATAATAATTGACAGTCCGAGACATTGGTCATATGTCGGTTCAGATGAGATGAAATACACCGGCGTCGGCGTGAGCTGTAATGCGGATATGTGGTACGCGGCTATTATGGTTACAAATACTACCGAATACGAAAACTAAATTATTTTTAATTCCAAGCTTCGATTCTTCATTTGAGGAGTCGGGGCTTTTTTTATTTGTATTTTTAAATTTAATACGGGAGGGTGATTCCAATGCAGAACTAACGCCGGCGGAACCGGCAAAGCGGAACGCCAAGCCTTCCGCGTCAAACTATCAAAAAATAATATAAAAGGAGCTATCCGAAATGTTCAAAAAATTCTTTAAAAAAGTCACTCGTAAGGTAGATAACGCCCTTATTAACGCCACCTGCGCGCTCGAAAGCCGCAAGGCGGAGGGTTACGTAGACACCGGCGTTAAAATTCTTATCGCCGTGGTACTGGGAGCGCTGGTACTGTCGCTCCTGTACGCACTGCTCAAAACCACGGTTATGGCGACGGTCACCACAAGGGTTGCCGGCCTCTTCAACTACAACGGAACCACCTGATGAAATAAAATCTAAAAATGAAGGGACAGAAATAAAATGAAAAACTTTTTTAAAAATCTTCGCCGTAAGGCAGACAAACTTGCAGTAGGCGCAAAGTGCGCGCTTGAGAGCCGTAAGGCGGAGGGCTATGTGGATACGGGAGTAAAAATCCTTATTGCGGTAGTTCTGGGAGCGCTTGTGTTAAGCCTGCTTTACGCGCTGCTTAATACCACCGTAATGCCGAAGGTCACCGAAAAGGTCACCAGTATGTTCGCTTACACGGCATAAAGCTTTTTTCTAATCCGACGGCGGGGAATAGGGCTTTACCATTCTCCGCCGATAGGAGGTCAAATAAATGCGAAAAGAAATGCTTCCGGTAATACCCGAGTTTACCGGAACTGAATACAGCGCCGTAGGGTTTTGGTTGTCGGCAATGTTACTTGCCCTGCTCATTGCCCTTGTGGGATATATAGCCGGGAGAAGCGCGGCTAAACGCTTCGGAGGAAAGAAAGCAACTACCGCATTAATATTTTCGTCGGTGGCGCTTGTTACCTCGGCGGCTTTATGGCGCTGCTGCACTATGTTCAGACACTTACATATCCCGGCACGGACAAGCTTTTGCCGCCCGAGGAACGAAGTCTCGGCACGATATATAAAATACTTTCGACCACCTCTGTGCAGGAATTAGACGCCCGTTTCAGAGCTTTGCCGCCCGACCACCCCGCGCTCCCGCCCTACGGAATATTCCGACAGGCGCATAAGCAGATTTGGGGGAATATAGTAATAGGTCTCGGCAACCGCTTAAATGTTTTTCAGAACAAGCTCGTAGACGACATAACCAAGCACAGCGAAATTGACCTTACTTTGCCCGGCAGAGAAAAATGCGCCTACTTCTGCATTATATCCGACCAAGACAGCTCATTGGAATTTTTGTCTTCAATGTTCTTTTCGCTTATGTTTGTAAAGCTCTTCGATTTTGCCCGACAGCAGGAAAACCGCCGATTGCCCGTATGTGTAAATGTGCTTATGGACGAATTCTGCAATATATCCCTGCTTGACAGCAAAAAGATATTTTCGGTAGCGCGTTCCCGCAATATAAATATTCAGGCGGTAGTCCAGAGTATAGCCCAGCTTTCCGACAGATACCCAAAAAATGAATGGCAGGAAATAGTCGGCGACTGCGATTACCAGCTCTTTTTAGGCCGTAACGACGCTATGACCGCTGAGTTTATCTCAAAGCAATGCGGCGAGGTGACTGTGCGTGTAAACAATATGAACACGCCCACAAGACCCTTTTTTGATTCCATAGTGCTTCAAAAGCCGTATATGCATAACAAAACCAGTACAGGCAGACCGCTTATGATGCCCGACGAGGTACGGAGGCTTGCAAAGGACAAGGCGATACTTTTAATAAGGGGCGCGAAGCCTTTGCTTTTGAATAAGATAACCCCCGAGGAGCACCCGTCTTTCAAATTGCTAAAATACTGCAAGGCGGCAGAGCATATTCCCGAATGGAGAAAAGAGCCCGTCAAAAAGACAAAGAAACCGCCCGCTCCGAAATATTCCTTACAGTTTGAAATACCCGTGGACGGTGAGGAGGAAGAAAAGGAGGAGGGCTTCGATTTATCGGGCGGAATTGATTGCAGGAGCCTTAAAAAATTAAACGAAAGGGATATTTAGCTATGGATAGAACCTATAAATCAAGCGACGTTATAAACGAGAGATTTTTGCGTTTACCCTTATCTCTGTTTGCCAATCCGAATTACAGAACATTATCCGCCGAAAGCAAATTAGTATATTCTCTCTTGCTTGACCGTATGAGTCTGTCTCAGAGAAACGGTTGGATAAACGAGGAGGGCGAGGTGTATTTAATTTACACCCGTGAGGAAATCGCGGATATACTTTGCATTACATACAAAAAGGCGATCGCCGCCTTTAAGGAGCTAATCAACGCCGGACTGCTGCTTGAAAAAAGACAGGGCAGAGGCTTTCCGAACAGGCTGTTTGTTCTTAAATGCGAATTAGAGAACAGCGACGCCGAGGACTTCGGCGATGAATTTGATAACCCGAAATCCGCCGAAAGCGACGAAAAAGAGCCCGCAAACCCTTATTTTGAGCAGATATGCCAAAACGGCAGTTCAAGATATTCCGATTCGGCACATCAAGAACTTCCAAAACAGCATATCAAGACATGCCAAAACAGCACATCAAGAACTTCCGATTCGGCAGTTCAAGATATGCCGAAAACGCAGACAATCCAAACGTATAATAATTATATTAATAATATTCAGAGTGATAACAGTCAATCCGTCGATCGTGAGCTTGAGGAAATTCTCACAAACTGCCGATTCGGTGATTTTGAAGAAAAGACTGCGCAGATGCTTGAAAGCGCGGTAAGGGTTATTTACTATAAGCAGAATATTAAGCTTTCGGGTGCGCTTTTGCCGCAATCGGAGATTCGCAACCTGCTTAAAAGAGTTAACAGAGACACGCTTATTGACGTGCTTGAAATAATGCGTAAAAACGAGAGCGAAATACGCAACCCGACAGGTTATCTCTATTCGCTTATTTTAAACTCCGTAAACGCAGAGCAGGCAGAGACTATCCTTGAATTGCCCGATGAAATGATAGAAAGGGAGATGCTCTATGCTTCTGACTAAAACCCAGAAAAGAATACTGAAGCTTGTCCGCGAATACGGCGGTATGAAAGCAGAGTCGCTTGAAAGGCTTTGCGGCGGGTCTCACAGATTTGACGTTGTGCTAAGGCAGCTTGAAATGAACCGCATGCTTTTTAAAATGGGCGAGTATTACTGCGACGACAGCAAAATTATTTGCGGCAGAGACACTGAAACAGCGTTTGAGGTAATGCTTGCAATAGCCGACCCGCCGCCTGAGATTTACTGCCGCGGTCAGCCGCCGTTTGAGCTAACGTTTTTTAAAGACCGTAAGGATAAGCTGTACCGTTATGATGTTTGCGTAGTTAATTCCGGCAGAGAAATAGTGATAAATGCAATGCTACAAGGTATGAAAAACAAAATCGGTATACCGGTTTTTGTTGCGAAACGGATAGAACAGACAGCTCTTTTAACCGTTCCGCCCGATTGCCGCTTTGCGGTAAAAGAAAATAATAAATACATATTTTACGGAGGGAGTTAAATGGACATAAGAAGGCTCAATTTGACCGAGCTTGACAAAGATTTATCTGAAGAAGAACGCAAGGAGTGGAATTCGATTTACGCCTCCTACAGGGCGCGGTCGCTCCTTACGGGAATAGTATCGGGTATGGAAACAAAAACGGTTAGGGTAAAAAACGAGGAAAACGGAGAATACGAAGAAAAGGTCTTGCGCTATCTTGTGGTTATAAGCTACAGGGTAAAGGTTATAATCCCGCAGAACGAGCTGTGGTATGAAAATACAACTATGCCGCTTCATGTTATGCGCTCTATGCTCGGCGCTAAAATAGACTATGTTATAACAGATGTTGACCGTGAGGGAAATTTTTGCATAGCTTCGAGAAGTCAGGCACTGCGTATAAGGAGGCATAATTATTTAAAGCTTACGCCCGAGGCGGGACGCAGGGTAAAGTGCGATATATTGGCGGTAGGTCAGTGGCAATTACTTTGCAATGTGGGCGGCTTTGATATTACGCTTGCCGCAAGGGACGTATGAAACCACTGAAAAAGGGTGATTTCAGCAATCGGCTGGGAAGAAAACAGTGGCAA
>CAMCIX010000162.1 GCA_945875045.1 uncultured Clostridia bacterium
ATCGTAGCAAACGCACATAATATGCGGAATCTTCCCGGTAGAAAAACCGATGTTATCTTACCCTTAGCGGTCTGCATATTTTCTTCACGCTCCGAGCTTCTCAACTGCTCGTAAAGACGGCGCATTTCTATGCACGCCATCTCCTGCTGCTGGAGCACCACCTCAAGAAGATTATTAAAGCGCTCGCTGTCAGGCGGGACGGAAATTAAGGAATCCACACAGGCGTTGCTCGCAAGCACACGCTTTTTCATTTCCTTTAATAACTGAAAGTTAGTTGACATTTAAAAACCTCCCTGATTACCTCTATTTTTTCTCTTTTCCTCATTTATCCTGTTTATCTGAAGGCAGCACATAAACCCAATACCTAAACAGCCTCCAAGCATTGCTCCGCCTAAAAAGATTAATAATTCCATTATAATTCCTCCTTGTTCACTCTTTTTTCAAGACTTTCTCTATCGGTTGTTATAAGCTCAAATTCGGTATCGGACGCACGTATATCTATCGCTATACGATTGCGGCCCGCACATAAAAGCCCCTCGCCCCTGCCGCAGCGAATTATCTGCATTGTCTCGCTTTCGGTAAGCATCAGCTTTTCTTTAAGCTTTACAGCCTCGGTTTCCTCAAGCTGTAACAGTAATTTAAGCCTGCTGTTTCCAAGCAGAGCGTCTCCGAATTTGCCGCCGTTAAGCGCAAAGTAGTCAATGACGTTTTGGGTTGCGGATACGAATATCGCGCCGTAGCCTCGCACCGTCTTTATAAGCCCGACTACGAAATCCGCCGCCTGCTCGTTGCCGGTCTCGCCCGCAATCTTCCACGCCTCGTCAAGTATTACGGCTTTTTTCTTTACTCTGGATAAAGATATTCTGTCCTTTACAAACTCGGTCGCTATAAATGTACCGAGGGCGGTAAACTCCTTACTAAGCCGAGAAGTATCAAGAACAATAAACGGCGAGGACAAGTCGATATTAGTCTGTCCTCCGAGTCCCGAGGCAGAGCCTTCAACCAGCCGTTTAAGCGCCATCGTAACGCTTTTAAGCTCGGTGAATTTCTCCATAAAGGGAATTAAATCCGCAAAGCAGGGCATTCTTTTTATCCTTCCGTTTTTATCCGTAAGACTGCGGTTATCCTTTGTAATTCCAAAGCTTCTGTAGCAGTTAAGTATCGCCGTGTCCAAAAGGTATTTTTCGTCGGGTGAAAAGCCGGGATAAAGCAAATCAAAGAAAATATGAATATTCTGTATTTTTTCAAGCAGTACCGAGCTGTTATCCCTTAAAGTATCAGACGAGTCCGCGTCAATATCCGCAGATACCGACATAAGGGTGTTAATATAATAAAAATCCTCGCCCTCGCGGTTTATTTGAGATTTCATAAAGAGTGCCGAATCTATAGCGTCGTCTAACTGTTCGTAATCCGAGCGGGTGTCGCCGACCTCCTGTATTCTTGAACGGTTAAAAACCGCCGCGTTGCCTATTTTGGGTATTATCTGCTCGCGGCTCTTTCTTTCAAGATAAAAGACCGCCGTTATACCGCCGCCTGCCTCCGCAAAGGGAGCCGCCCACGCAAGCCCCGCGCTTGAAGGATAGCCGCCCGCCGAAAGATAAAGATAGGAGCGGTATTCGCCCTCTGTCACCGTGTAATCTCTATGAGTCATATCCGCGCTGTCTGGCGAAAGTGCATCCCTTATGTCCTTGGGTATTTGAGTCTGCTTTATACCTTTAAGCGACGGTCTTAAAAATCCGCTCAGCAGCTCATACAAAAATATATCCTCATTAGAATGTGTTACCGTTTCAAGCCCGCAGGCTTCAAGATACTGCCTTGCTGTATTAACGGTGTCGGACATTTCATCGCAAATAGCCGACATTTCAGCCGACCCTCCCTCATAAGGAAGTACGATATAAAACCGTCTTGTAACCGCCTGATTCTCGGCTATATAGTTTACAAGCTGTGCGTCCTCGAATATCATTCTGCGGCAGTTTTCGTTAGGCTCCGAATTATAATAACCCTCCAGCCTTTCACAGAACGCGTCTATATCCGCAGGTCTTGTTTGGGCTACTATCTGAAGCCTTGACGGCGCTATTTTAAGCCACGCCGCAAAGCCTGAGATTATATTCTTTTGCTCTAACTCCGACTTTAAAAAAATTAAGCAAGCTTGTAGCTCCTACCCCTATAAGCGCAAACCCGCCGACAACCACGACAACAACGCAGGTGACGCTAATCCGTGCTAATGCCGGGATAGGAAGTACACGCATAAGAAAAGCCGCTAAAGGCACGCATAAAAATACCGCCTCTACGGTATTTCGTATTTCAAACATTCCGAACAGCCGCCCCGCATCGGTAAAATTTACGGGGATTGCTACTGTTATTTCGTCCAAAAAATCACTCCTTGTTAATTTGCAACCGATACTTGAAGAAATAATCGGTTTATGATATACTGTAATTGAAAGGTGGTAAGGCTTGTGAAATATACGGTATACACCATAGAACAGATTGCGGATATTGTAGCTCCCATAGCCGAAAAATACGATGTTTCCAAGCTGTATTTATTCGGTTCATACGCACGGGGCGAAGCAGACGCCGAAAGCGATATTGACCTGCGCGTAGACGGCGGAAGGCTTAATAATCTTTTTGCACTCGGCGGGTTTTATTCCGATCTTGAAACCGCACTCCAAAAAAATCTCGACTTAGTTACAACAGATACGCTTCGTCAAAACAAACACGATATCCTTACACGCAATCTTATAAGAAATATGCGAAAGGACGAAAAATTGATTTATGAGAAACTATCCTAACGCAGACATTGATATTCTCCGTCACATATTAAAATATTGTGATAATATCGAGGCATTAATTGCCCGTTTCGGGAACAATATCGAAGTTTTTAAAGCTGACCTTGCTTTCAGAGATTCCGTAAGTATGAATATCCTTCAAATAGGCGAGCTTACAGGTCATTTATCCGACGCTTACCGTTCCCAAACAAAGGACAAAATGCCTTGGTCTGCAATAAAAGCTATGAGAAATCTTTTCGCACACAATTACGGACAGATGAATATTTCAGTCATATGGAGTACGGCTACCGAAAATATCCCCGAATTAAAAGTATTTTGCTATTCAGAAATTTCAAAGGCCGAACCTCTTGACGATTCATCCGACGACATTGACATTTAACCATTTCCTCACCTTACAGTGGGGATTTTTTATTTTCCTCCAAATCCTTTAAATAAAGCTCCGCCCATTCCTTATCCGCGTCGAAGAAATTTTTATACGTCATATATTCTCCGAACGTAAGATAGCGGATAACGGCGATTTCATTTTCTGTATTATTTCCGTCCGACGTTAAGCTGTACGAAACAGACTCGTCTACGCGCTCCTTAGGCTGGCGAGAGCCGAACCCGTCACGCCTGACATTTGAATAATTTTGTTCGTACTTGTCTCATCACTTGCAATACGCCGGTATTGCTGCGTTCTTCGACTTCGCCCGAATCAAAATTCTTCTAAATGGCAGGTCGAAGAGTTTGTGTCTCCGCCTTTTTTCGTCCTGCGAAGTCACGAATTTGCAGGAATACACGGTATTTCAAAAATGAGTGCAAAGCAGGCGGGAAAAGTCGGACACCCAAACCGTAACGGGTTCGGCTCTCGCCAGCCTAAAGTATTCCCTTGTAATTATTTCTGTATTGCTGCCGGTCAGCACAAGACAGACTGAGTAAAGCTGCTCATAGCTTAAGGGCTGACCGACAGACTTAATTCCACTCGCAGCAGACACCTCCGGCATACACAGTATTTCGTCCATTCTGGATATATACATCTCAGATATATCCTCCTCGGTAACACCGATGTCCGCCGGATTTCCTATTCCCAGTACGGACGGCATACTCGCCACAATAATCATAGGCAGCATAATAATAGCTATCGCCGCGCAGAGTACATACGGCCAGTAGCGTTTTGCCGCTTCAAGCGCCGCGGCTTTCCATCCGCCCCGCAAAAACGCCTCTATTATTTTTCTTATAGAAACACCGTTCTGAACGGCGGATAAAAAGCGATCACTTCCTGTCTTGCTCATTGTCCTTTACCGCCTCATTAGGTATGTCCTTCTCCTCGGGAGCCGGCGGCGATGCGTTCTTACCGAATCTTTCGGGATTAGGATTATGCCGCACCGTACCCTGCCTTGCGACTGCGCCGAAAGTATTGTTTTTATTACGTCCCGACGCCTGCTTACCGCCGAAGCCTGCAGAGCCTTTACTATTTCTTCCTCGCTCATTTTTAGGCTTCGGCGCGTTTGAATTTTTCCCTGTCGGTTTTTCTTTATCAACTGTTTTCCCTCCCTGAGGTTTCGGTGAACTGCCGCCCGACTTTGGCGGCGGATTGGTGCCGAAACGGTTAGTATTTATCTTTGTGCCGCCCGAACTAAAGCCCGAGCGTGAGCTGTTCTGTGCCGATGCGCTGTTATGAGTTTTTGCTCCCGTGGTGTGCATAGCCGAATTAATCATACTTCTCGCCGCCAGCATAGCAATAAACCGCCCTGTGCCGTGGTCAAGCGGGTCGCCCGTATACCCGACATTTTCGCGCCTATTACCGCCACCCCCGACATAAGAGCCTGTCTCTTATACACATCTGACGCTCCCGACGATATGCAGTGTGTAGATCTC
>CAMCIX010000163.1 GCA_945875045.1 uncultured Clostridia bacterium
GGAACACTGCCCGTAGAGCTTTATAAGTTCTGCATTTCCCTACAGAATATCTTTTCACACGACCTCGCGCGGATATTCGCGGGCGGGAAAACCCTTAGCCTGTCGGGAGAAAGCAGCTCGGTGCTTGCGGGCTGTTTTGCAATGGCAGAGGATATGCGGATAAGCCTTTTTAATCTGCTGGCTTTAATCGCCTTTGCATACTGTATTGTAAAAATATTCTTTCAGAATATTAAGCGCGGCGGAATACTGCTTATACAGATGGCGGTAGGCTCTCTGTATATGTTTTCTGTGCCGAGGGGCTATCAGGACGGGTTCAACCAATGGACAAAGCAGGTTGCCGCAATATGCTTAACGGCGTTTTTGCAGACAACGCTTTTATACCTCGGACTGCTCACCTTCCCAAATAATATGCTTTTAGCGCTCGGCATTATGCTGGCGGCAAACGAAGTACCCAAAATTGCACAGCAGTTCGGACTTGATTCGAGTGTCAGAGTTAATATGATGAGCGTTGTTCACACTACTGCCACAGCGGTTAATCTTACCCGTTCGGTGGCAAGAGCTGTTGCTTAAAGGAGGACTGACATGACTCAATATTTATATCCGCAAAACCTAAAGGCTACCGCCAATCTATGGCTTTGGAGCCTAAAGGACTTTGCAATACTCAGTATAGCGGCGCTGTTGTCGGTGCTGATCGCGTCCGTATCGAGGTTTATACTGCCCCTTGCGCTGACACTCGGTTACGGCTTTTTAACGATCCGCGCGGATGACACCACGGTGCTCGACTATATCAAATACGCAGTGAGATATTTTATCTCAACACAACAACACTTTGAATGGAGGTGATTTGTCTATGAAAATCAAGCGAAAAGGTCAATCTGTTCAGGAGCTGATGGGTATCAAAGCATTTACGGAATACGGGCTTGCCACAAACCGCGGCGAGCTTATATTTTTTTCGGTAGCTCCCACCAATATATCGGTATTGTCCCAAACCAATGTCGGGATTAAAATCCATCATCTGATGATGGTGCTGTCAACGATTCCCGATCTTGAAATCGTATGTACCGACGCCAGCGAATGCTTCGACGATAATAAGCAGTATTTAAAACAGCTTAAAGAACAGGAAAAAAGCAAGAATGTCCGTGGCATCATTGCAAAGGACGAGGAATTCCTTGACCGTATCCAAACCGAAACAGCAACCGCACGGCAGTTTATGATGATCGGGCGCTGTAAAAATGCGAAACCGGAGCAGATATTTCAGATGACAAACACGATTGCAAAAACAATATCCGAACAGGGCTTCGAGGTTCGCCGTATGAAAAAGGACGATATCAAGCGTTTTCTTGCACTATACTTTGACGCCTCTGTAAACGGCGAGCAAATTCCCGATACGGACGGCGAACAGTATTGCTGTTCTCTTCGTTGACAAAGCGGATAGTTTTGGGTATAATATTTTCAAAGCAAAAACATTCTGAATTAAATAAACGCGAAATGAGGTGATGAGCATGAACTGTACATTTATGCATAAAAGAATACCCGTAGCAGAAATTGAAATTGATGACGCCACGGGATTTATACAAAAAATCGGCAAAATCTATGCGCCCGAGCATCTCCCCATAGGAATTACGGTACGCAAAGGTGTTGCGGACAGAACGGCCTTTAATGATTGGTGGACAGACAGATCGATACCTGCAAGCCGTTCGGGAATCCGTGAGGCGTTGGAAACGCTTAAAGTGTCAAGCACGAAAATGCTGCTTACCCGATGTTACGGACTCAGCCTGTCGGATCAGTATTGGATACGTCCCGAAGATTCAGGGCTTAGGTGGGAGGAAATAAATTTCTTTGAAAATGATTTTTCGGACGATATCGGCGACATATTGTTCGGAGAAAACAAAAAGAAAGATATACTTAATTTCGGCTCTCCTGACAGCACCTCTGACGGTAATTTGAAAAAGCGCTGGAAAATAATCGACGGCAAACGCTGCCTAATTAAAGGCGGCAGTAATCCGTTTCGGCAACAGCCATTCAATGAAGTTATCGCCTCTGAAATTATGCGGCGGCTTGACATTCCTCATGTGCCGTATACGGTGATTTGGAATAAAAACGCACCGTACTCGGTTTGCGAGGATTTTGTTAATAAGGATACCGAGCTTGTTCCCGCGTGGCGTATATTAAAATTTAAAAAAAGAGACAATAACACCTCGTGGTACCGTCATTTTGTAAACTGCTGTGAAGCGCTTGGAATAAAAGATGTTATCCCGTTTCTCGACCGTATGATTATAACGGATTATATCATTGCTAACGAAGACCGCCACCTTAATAACTTCGGTGCGATCAGAAATGCCGAAACTCTTGAATGGCTTGGTATGGCTCCGATCTACGACAGCGGTTCTTCTCTCGGATATGATAAAATGCCTGCGCAAATGCGCTCCGAAAATGATGTGCAGTGTAAACCTTTTAAAAATCATCATACTGAGCAACTAAAGCTTGTGACTTCCTTTGATCGGATAGATTTTAACGCGCTTTCGGGTATAAGCGAGTATATTACGGAGCTGCTGTCCTGCGAAGGGGCGGTTGATTACATTGATGAAAGCCGCATCCGTGCGATTGCCGCAGGAGTCGAGCGTCGAATCAATAACCTTAATCAGTTTGCCGTAGCTCATACTGCCGAATGTAAAGACTCTACGGACGATGATGTTGAGGAAGACATTGCCGAGGACTACACACCTAAAATGAATATGTAATTAAAGCTATATGTTCAGCCGTTTTGCCAAATGCAAAGCGGCTTATTTTTATGCCCGTAATAATACGGAGGAAGGAGAAAAATGTATAAACAAAAAGAAATAACACCCGAGCAGGCAGAGGAAATCCGCACCAAGGACTTTTTTGATGTGATTCTGCCCGGCACGGTCAAATTTATGACCGACCATTATATCCTGGGCGACAGCTATCGGTGCGTGTGGGCTGTAAGAGAATATCCGCCCTCCACCGAGGAACAGGCCATCCTCTCCCGGCTTGCCGACCGCAGCGGCGTGACCATACGCATTTACCACCGCCTTGTGGAGAGTATGGAACAGCGCAAAATTATTCAGAACGCCACCCGCCGAAACAAGCTGAAAATCGGCAGTAACGATATGAATGAAAACATCGAAGCGGAGGGCAATCTGCAGGATGTCATCGAGCTGCTTGCCAACCTTAGAAAGAACCGTGAACCTCTGCTCCACTGCTCGGTGTTTATTGAGTTGAAAGCAAAGAGCATGGATGCGCTTAGGGAATTGCAGAGTGAGATTGCAATGGAGCTTACGCGTTCAAAAATTCTGGTAGATCGGCTTACCTTACGGCAGAAAGAAGGATTTTTGTCTGTTCTGCCCGTGGGGGCAAATCAGTTCGGGGCGCAGTATGAAAGAGTTCTCCCCGCAAGCTCGGCGGCGAATCTTTATCCCTTCAACTTCTCGGGAAAAACCGATCCGCACGGCATTTATATCGGGCGTGATAAATTCGGCAGCAATGTGCTGGTCGACTTTGACCGCCGCGCCGAGGACAAAACCACAAGCAATGTCCTCATTCTCGGCAACTCCGGTCAGGGTAAAAGTTATCTTCTCAAACTACTTCTGACCAATCTCCGTGAATCCGGAAAGAGCGTTATCGCTTTGGATGTAGAAGCCGAATATGAGGAACTCACCAAAGCGTTGGACGGATGCTACCTGGATTTTATGTCGGGTAAATATCTTATTAATCTGTTAGAGCCGAAGGCATGGTCGGACGGCAGCGAGGACGAGGATGACGAAAGCTGTCCGGAGGCATTCAGAAAGTCAACCCGACTTTCACAGCACATTGCCTTTCTGAAGGACTTTTTCAGAACCTACAAGGATTTTTCCGACAGTCATATCGACGCCATCGAAATTATGGTCTCAAGGTTATATGCCCGCTATGGCATTGACGATAACACCGATTTTAATAAGCTCCGTCCCACCGATTACCCGATTCTGAGCGATCTGTACGATCTCATTGAAGTGGAGTACAAGGGATACGAGCATGGGCAGAAATCTCTGTTTACCGAGGAACTTCTGCGGGAAATCTGCCTTGGACTGTATTCCATGTGTAAGGGTGCGGAAGCGCGCTTTTTTAATGGGTACACCAACATTTCCGATGATCAGTTTATAGTGTTCGGACTAAAGGGGCTGATGGAAACCAACAAAAAGCTAAAGGACGCCATGCTGTTCAATCTGCTTTCCTTCATGTCCAATCAGCTTCTAAGCGTTGGAAATACGGTGGCGGCAATTGATGAACTGTATATGTATCTGACCACCACGAAAAATGCAAACGGCGTTGCCAACAACACCGCTATCGAGTATATCCGAAATTGCATGAAACGAGTGCGCAAAAAGGACTCTGCTATCCTCATAGCCAGTCAGAACATCAACGACTTCCTCATGCCGGATGTGTGCGAGTTGACCAAACCGCTGTTTGCCATTCCGACACATCAATTCTTCTTCAACCCCGGCTCTATCGACGCGAAATCATTTATTGAAACCCTGCAGCTTGAACCAAGCGAGTACGAACTGATCAAATATCCCGAAAGAGGTACTTGCCTGTACCGATGCGGTAATGAACGGTATCTCTTGCAGGTTATCGCACC
>CAMCIX010000164.1 GCA_945875045.1 uncultured Clostridia bacterium
GTTTTATTGGCAGACGTAAAGGGAAAAGGAAAAAAAGGCGAGCTTTGCAACGTCTCCGACGGCTACGCGAGGAACTTTTTGTTCCCTAAAAAGTTAGCGGTCGAGGCGGATAACGCCGCTTTAAACGAGCTTAAAAACCGTGAGGAGGCTATAGCTCACCACAAGAAGGAGGAGCTTGACCAAGCTAAGGAAATCGCCGCAAAGCTTGACGGTAAAACCGTTTCTATCACCGCAAAGGCGGGCGCTGGCGGAAAGCTTTTCGGCTCGGTTACCTCAAAGGAAATCGCCGCCGAGATTAAAAACAGCCTCGGTATCGAGGTTGACCGCAAGAAAATGAATGTCGCCGATATTAAGAATTTCGGTGAGTACACCGCCGAAATAAAGCTTCATCAGGGCGTTTCGGCTAAAATAACCGTAAAAGTATCGGAGTAAGAAATGGCTGACGAAAAGCTGATTTACGACCTTGAGGGGGGAAGACTTCCTTATTCGGTCGAGGCAGAGCAGGCGGTTTTGGGCGCGGTAATAATCGACCCTAAGTGCCTTAACGAAATCGCCGTACAAATGAAAACGGAGTATTTTTATATCCCCCAGCACAGGGAGATTTACTCGGCGATGTCGGCTATGTACGAGCTTAGCCAGACTATCGATTTTGTATCTCTACTTGAAAAGTTAAAGAGCGACGGCGTTTACGACGAGGCGGGAGGAAAGGCGTATTTAACCCAGCTTGTTCAAACGGTGCCGTCGGCGGCTAACGTGCTTACATATGTCGCTATAATCCGCGAGCGGTATTACGCAAGGGCGCTTATGACCGCGGCGCAGGATATTATTAAGGACGTTAACGAAAACGAAATGGATTCGGGAAGACTGCTTGAC
Source organism: uncultured Clostridia bacterium (assembly GCA_945875045.1). Taxonomy (GTDB): domain Bacteria; phylum Bacillota; class Clostridia; order Oscillospirales; family Acutalibacteraceae; genus UBA737. Next base: position 874 of record CAMCIX010000164.1, read on the forward strand.
AACGCCGAGCAGCGTATTTTTGAAATACGTCAGGGGCGGGAGATTAGCGGTCTTACCCACATTAAAAGCGTAATTGAGAACGAGACCTACGACCGCCTTTCCAAAATGGCGGACCCCGAGACCCGCGCCGACTATATCGGTATACCCTGCGGTATCGGCGATTTGGACAGAATGATAACAGGGCTTAATAAGTCCGACCTTATTATTTTGGGCGCGCGACCGGGTATGGGTAAGACCTCCTTTGCGCTTAATATCGTTAGAAACGTGGCTATGAACACAGGCAGAACCGTCTGCTTTTTCTCCCTTGAAATGACCCGCGACCAGTTGGCTCAGCGTATGCTTTCGAGCGAGGCGGGCATAAAGAGCGAAAAGCTTAGGACAGGCGAGCTTGACGACGACGAGTGGACAAGGCTTGCCCAAGCGGGGGACGCGCTCTCAAAGGCTAATATATACTTTGACGAAACCTCGTCTATTACCGTGCCAGAAATGAAGGCTAAGCTTCGCCGAATGAAGCAGGTAGACCTTGTGGTTATTGACTATTTGGGTCTTATGAAGTCTGCAAGGCAGACCGAAAACCGTGTGCAGGAGGTTTCGGAAATTACCCGAAATCTTAAAATTATGGCGAAGGATTTAAAGGTTCCCGTAATTGCCTGCGCCCAGCTTTCCCGCGGAACAGAGACTAAGGGCAAATCCCACCGACCCGCTCTTTCTGACCTTAGAGAATCGGGCTCTATCGAGCAGGACGCCGATATAGTGCTGTTTTTGTACCGTGAAGCCTATTATGACGGCGAAAAGTCGGACGACGAGGACAGGAGCGACGAAACCCGCGCCGAGTGCATTGTGGCTAAAAACCGTCACGGTGAGATAGGCACGGTAGACCTGCATTGGGACGGTCAGTTTACAAGATTTACTTCGGTGGACGTGTTCAGATAATGGAAAAATCGGTATTAACGGCGATAGAGCGGTTTTCTCTGCTCGAAAATACAAGCGAGATCACCGTCGCGCTTTCGGGCGGCGCGGATTCAATGTCCCTATTATACGCGCTTAATTCCTTAAAGGAAGGTTTGGGGATTACTTTGTATGCGGCGCACCTTAACCATATGATTAGGGGTAAGGAGGCTGTGCGGGACGAGGAGTTTGTAAAACGCGTCTGCGAAAAGCTCAATATTCCGCTTTTTTGCGAACGAATCGACGTTCCCGCCTATGCTAAACAGAAAAAATTAAGTACCGAGCTTGCCGCAAGGGAGGTAAGGTACGAATTTTTGTCCCGCGTAAGCCGCGGCGCGGTCGCAACCGCACACACAGCGAGCGACAACCTCGAAACTGTGCTTTTTAATTTAACCCGCGGCTCCGCACTTAAGGGGCTTTGCGGAATACCGCCGAAACGCGGGATTTTTATAAGACCGCTTATTTTATGCACCCGCAAAGAGGTTGAAGACTACTGCGAAAAAAACGGCATTGAATATGTTACCGACTCGACAAACCTTTCGGACGAATACATACGAAATAAAATAAGGCATAATGTAATTCCCGTTTTAAAGCAAATAAATCCGTCTGTCGAAAAAGCGGGAGTTAGGACAGCGATTGAGCTTGCCGAGGATAACGCCTTTTTGGAAGAATGTGCGGATAAATATTTAACCGATAATATAAGCGGCGGCGGGCTTGATATTTCCGCCTTGCCGAGCGCGCCCATAGCTAAAAGGGCGATAAAGAAATTTGCCGAAAGCTCCGCCCCCGAATTATCGCTTGATAATCTCCATATACTTGAGCTTTACCGAATATCCACCAAGGGCGGAAGAACTGGACTTTCCTCTGGCTTTACAGCCGAGGTTAAGGACAACAGGTTATTTATAACAAATAATAACCTTAAAAATTGTGAAAAAATTAAATTTGAGGTTGAGACGGAACGCCGTTTTAACGATTTATTTACAAAAGACGAAAAAATTAATAATTTGTTATTAAATAATTCTCTTGACTGTGATAAAATTATAGGAAAATACGTATTAAGGACAAGACTGGCGGGAGACAGTATAAGGCTTGCGGGTCGCGGCTGCACAAAGTCGCTTAAAAAGCTTATGAACGAGCTTTCCGTGCCAAAGAAGCTTCGCGACAGTATTCCTGTTATTGCGGACGAGGCGGGAGTTATCTGGATTTACGGAATAGGGGTCGCTCAAAGGTGCGCGGTCACAAAAAATTCTAATGAAATTATGATAATTAAGGCGTTGGAGCACAAAATATAACGATTAGGGGTTGAAAGAATTGTCGCTTGACAAAGACGTTGAAAAGGTCCTCGTTTCCGAGGAGGAAATTAAAGAAATATGCAAGCGCTTAGGTGAAGAAATTTCACGGGATTACGCGGGGAAAAAGCTTCTGCTTGTAAGCGTGCTTAAGGGCGCGGTGGTATTTATGGCGGATTTAATGCGAAATATCACCTGTGATTGTGAAATTGATTTTATGGCGGTATCGTCCTACAGCGGTACGAAAACTACGGGGGTTGTTAAGTTTAAAAAGGATCTTGACATTAACCCCGACGGCTGCGATATACTGTTAGTTGAGGATATTCTCGATTCGGGCATAACGCTCTCCTACCTTAAAAACGTATTGCTCGACAGGAACGCCGCGAGCATTAAGGTCTGTGCCTTTCTCGATAAGCCCGCTAACCGTCAGGCGGATATTAGCGCGGATTACGTCGGAAAGGTAATCCCCGATGAGTTTGTTATAGGCTACGGCCTTGATTATAACGAAAAATACAGAAATTTGCCTTATGTCGGCGTTTTGTCCCCCAAGGTTTACGCCGACAAATAGGAAAGGAGCTTATCCCTTGAACAAGAATTTGAAAAATGTGATTTTGTTTATAGCGATACCGATTGTCTTTATAATGGCGATTCTTTCGGTTTCCTATCTTTCAAGAAACACGGTAGAAACTAAATATTACGAAATTGTCGATATGGTAAAGAGCAATGAAATTTCGGAATTTCAGCTTAATCTTTACAACGGCGAGCTTGTTTACACCAAGCGGGATGACGGTAAAAAATATCGCTACACCGTCGCGGACCCCTCTATTTTCTACAACGATGTAAACGAAACCGTTTCTAAAATTAACGAGCAAAACGCGGGCACGGATAATATTATAAAGTACGATTATAAGTCGGGCGGTCAGACCGCGTGGCTTATGAATCTTCTTCCGACCGTCCTTATGATTGCCGTAATGGTCTTTTTCTGGATATTCCTGATGCGGCGAATGAACGCCTCTATGGGTACAGATAAGACAATGGGCTTCGGAAAAGCCAAGGTAAAAAAAGAGGACGGCAGAAAGAAGACCACATTTGCCGATGTTGCGGGTGCCGACGAGGAAAAGGAGGAAATGGCGGAGATTGTCGATTTCCTTAAGGACCCCAAAAAATATAACGAATTAGGCGCTAAGATACCTAAGGGCGTACTGCTTGTAGGTCCTCCGGGAACAGGTAAAACCCTCCTTGCCCGTGCTGTTGCCGGCGAGGCGGGAGTACCCTTTTTCTCAATTTCGGGCTCGGATTTTGTTGAGATGTTCGTAGGCGTGGGCGCTTCGCGTGTGCGCGACTTGTTCGGCGAGGCTAAAAAGGAAGCCCCCTCAATTATTTTCATTGACGAAATCGACGCTGTGGGCCGTCAGCGCGGCGCAGGTTTAGGCGGCGGTCACGACGAGCGCGAGCAGACCTTAAACCAGCTGCTTGTTGAAATGGACGGCTTCGGCGCAAACGAGGGCGTTATTGTTAT
>CAMCIX010000165.1 GCA_945875045.1 uncultured Clostridia bacterium
GAGATGTAGAGAGGTCTCGTGGGCTCGGAGATGTGTATAAGAGACAGATGTACTGGAACAGACAAGCAGGGGCGAGCGCTCCTACGATATTTTTTCAAGACTTTTAAACGACCGTATAATTATGCTCAATGACGAGGTTAACAGCGCCTCGGCGGGCGTAATTATCGCCCAGATGCTTTATCTTGAGGGTCAGGACCCCGATAAGGATATAAGCTTTTATATTAACAGCCCCGGCGGCTCGGTTACCGACGGTATGGCTATTTACGACACTATGCAGTACATTAAGTGCGACGTAAGCACCATTTGTATGGGTATGGCGGCAAGCATGGGCGCCTTCCTCTTAGCCGCGGGAACAAAGGGCAAGCGTTTGGCTCTCCCCAACAGCGAGATTATGATTCACCAGCCCTTAGGTCAGGCAAAGGGTCAGGCGACCGATATTCTTATTCATGCCCACCATATCGAGAGAATAAGGGCTAATATCAACGAGATTTTAGCCGCCGAGACAGGCAAGCCATTAGAGCAGATTCAGCGTGACACCGAGCGCGACAACTTTATGACCGCCGCAGAGGCTGCCGAGTACGGACTTATCGATAAAGTAATTTCCAAGAGATAGAGGTATTTAGATGCCGAGTGACAAGGATAAGGAAATACGCTGCTCGTTTTGCGGCAAAACGCAGGACGAGGTAACAAGGCTTGTAGAGGGCCCCGGCGTTTATATTTGCGACAGCTGTATTGAATTTTGCAACACCCTGCTTTTTGACGATGAAACCGCACCATCAAAGCGGGGAAGAAACAAAAAGGCGGAGGAGTTTGTTCTGCCTAAACCGCAGGAGATTAAGGAACAGCTTGACCGCTATGTTATCGGTCAGGACGACGCTAAAAAGACCCTCGCGGTGGCGGTTTACAACCACTATAAGCGTATTTTTAAAAATGATAGCTCCGACGTGGAGCTAAGCAAGAGCAATGTTTTAATGTTAGGACCGACGGGCGTGGGCAAAACCCTCCTCGCCCAGACCCTTGCTAAGATACTTGACGTGCCGATTGCGATTACCGACGCTACTACCCTTACCGAGGCGGGCTATGTCGGCGAGGACGTGGAGAATATTCTGTTGCGCCTTATTCAGGCGGCGGATTTCGATATTGAGCGTGCCGAGCGAGGAATAATCTATGTCGACGAGATTGACAAGATTGCCCGCAAGTCGGAAAACGCGTCAATTACCCGCGACGTAAGCGGCGAGGGGGTTCAGCAGGCTCTGCTTAAAATATTGGAGGGCACGGTTTCCAACGTTCCTCCTCAGGGCGGAAGAAAGCACCCCCAGCAGGAGTTTATCCAGATTGACACAACCAATATTCTCTTTATCTGCGCCGGCGCGTTTGACGGAATCGAAAAGGTTATCGAGCGCAGAATGGGGGGCAGCAGCTTAGGCTTCGGCGCGGACGTTAAGTCGCCTAAGTCCCTTGAGGCGCAGGCGGTTTCTATGACCGCAACCCATCAGGATTTGGTTAAGTTCGGTATGATACCCGAGCTTGTAGGCCGCTTGCCGGTAATAACCGCCCTAAAGGGAATGGATAAGGAAACCCTGATAAGAATTATGACCGAGCCTAAAAACTCGATAATCAAGCAGTATCAGACGCTTTTCAAAATGGATAATATAGACCTTGTGTTCGATGGCGGCGCGCTCCAAAAAATCGCCGACCTTACTATCGAGCGCAAGACGGGAGCGCGCGGACTTCGCTCTATAATAGAGAGCGTTTTACAGCCCTTAATGTTCTCCTCACCGTCGGACGATTCGATTACAGGAATCACAATCACAGCCGACACCGTGGAAAACGGCGAGGCGGTTATAACAAGAAAGGCTTCATAGCCCAAAAAAACAAAAGGACTGCCGACCGGCAGTCCTTTTGTTTAATGAATAATGAAAAATGAATAATGAATAATGAATAATGTTTGGACGGGGCTTGCTCCTGCCGTCTTCTGTCTAACGTCTAAATTTACGATTTTACGAAAAATTCCTTATACCATACAAGGAAGGTGTAAACCGTCCAGATTTTGCGGCTTAAATCTGCCTTGCCCGCGCGGTGGTTGTCAAGCAGCTTAACAAGCGCCGCCGTATCGAAGAATTTTTCGGCTGTTTCGCCTGTAAACTCGGCTTTTACCTTATCATAATATTTATCCTCTTTAAGCCAGACGCGAATCGGCACGGGGAAGCCCAGCTTATCCTTTTCGGCGGTAAGCTTAGGTAAGGTCTTTTCCGCCGCCTTACGCAAAGCAAGCTTGGTGGTTTTGGTGTTTACGCGGCAGTTAAGGGGTATAGTCTCGGCTAATTCCAGCACCTTTTTATCAAGGAACGGTACGCGCAGCTCAAGGGAGTTTGCCATACTCGTCTTATCGGCTTTAAGAAGAATATCCCCCATAAGCCACATATTAATGTCGAGATACTGCATTTTGGTGATGTCGTCCTTGTCGGCGACCTCTTTGTAGAATTTATCGCATAAAACCTGCGGTGCGGCGGCGCGCTTTGCGGTCTCGCTCTTTAAAATGGCGTTACGCTCCTTTACGCTGAAAATCGAGGCGTTGCCGATAAACCGCTCCTCAATCGTCTTGCCGCGGCGGACAAGGTAGTTTATACCGTGCTTTTGCGGCAGACGCTCGCAGATTTTGCTTATAACGCGGCGAACGGCAAAGGGGAGCTTGTCATAGGCTGTGAGGGTTATCGGCTCTTGATAAATTCGGTAGCCGCCGAACAGCTCGTCGGCGCCCTCGCCCGACATTACAACCTTAACATGCTCGCTCGCAAGCTTGCTTACAAAGTATAGGGCTATTGCGGCGGGGTCGGCAAGCGGCTCGTCCATATGGTACTGAATTTCGGGGAAGGCGTCCCAGTATTCCTCGGGGGTAATCACCTTTGAAATATTCTCGACCCCTATTGTATCGGCAAATTTCTTTGCAAAGTGAATTTCGTTATAACGGTCGCCGTCGGGGCTTTCAAAACCGACGGTAAAGGTCTTGTCAACCTGCGCGGCTTCTGCGATATAGCTTGAATCAATACCGCTTGAAAGGAAGGAGCCTACCTCAACGTCGGCGATTTTATGCGCCTTTACCGATTCGCGCACCGCCTTGTCGGTAAGGTCGGCAAAGTATTCGAGCACCCCGTCCTGAGCCTTAAAGTCGGGACGGAAGTAGCGGGTTTTCTTCATTTCCCCGTCCTTATATGTGAAATAATGGGCGGGCGGAAGCTTAAAGACGTTTTTAAAAAAGGTCTCCTCGGTCGGGGAGTACTGGAAAGAAAGGTAGTGAGCGAGAGCCTCCTCGTTAAGCTCCTTTTTAAAGTCGGGATGGTCAAGGAAGGACTTTATCTCCGAGCCGAAAATAAAGCTTTCTCCCATAAAGGTATAGTAAAACGGCTTTATTCCGAACATATCCCGCGCGCCGAAGAGGGAACGGTCGCGCCTGTTGAAAATCACAAAGGCGAACATTCCGCGGAGCATAGGCACTAAGCCTTCGCCCCATTCTTCAAAGCCGTGGAGTAAAACCTCGCTGTCGGAATTGTTAGCGAAGGTATGCCCCGCCTCGATAAGCTGTGCGCGAAGCTCCTTAAAATTATATATTTCGCCGTTGAAAACGAGTACCAATGATTTATCCTCGTTAAACATCGGCTGACCGCCCTCGGCAAGGTCGATAATGCTAAGTCTTCTAAATCCCAGCGCAATATCGCCGTCCACAAACTGTCCCGCCGAATCGGGTCCTCGGTGAACGATGCGGTTCATCATTTTTGTAAGCACCGTGCCGTCGTCCTTTATAAAATTGGTAAAGCCCGTAAAGCCACACATTTAAAAGCACCTCTTTGATATAATATCCTATTATACACTATATTTTTATATTTGTCTTTATTTTTTTAAAAATAATTGAAGATAAAATTCCGATTATGCCGCCGCTTAAGAGCGCAGAGACAAGCAGAAAGGGCAAATAATACCAAACAGCCCGCCCGAAAAGCAATGAAGCCACCGTTAGCTGTACTAAATTATGAACCGCCGCGCCGCTTATGCTAAAGCCTACAACCGAAACGCCTTTTATTCCCGACAAAAGCCGCATTATCACTACCGACAGCACCCCTGCGGTAAGTGAAAAGACAAGCGAAAAAGGCGAAGAAAAAAGCAGAGCGGAAAGCAAAATGCGGGTTATATTTACAAGCATTGCGCCCCTAAAATCGCCGTAGCAAAGCAAAATAAGGGCGACAGAGTTTGCAAGCCCCAATTTTACCCCCGGAGCGATAAAGGAGAGGGAAAACAGGCTTTCGATGTAGCCGAAAATCAGCGCAAGGCTTGTTAAAATGCCGTAAAGGGCGATTTTTTTTGCCATTTTCCCACCTACTCAAGCTCGGCGATTACCTTATTGGGCAGACAGATTATGCTCTCTCCCTTTTCGGTTATCGCCGCGTGATTTACGCATATCTGATTTTTGCAGTCGGCTTTAATAACCGTGACCGCGCCGTCCTTAATCTCAACCGTATTGCCGTCAAGCTCAATCACCTTGTTTTCATAAAGCGAGCCTTTGTATACGGTCTGTCTCTTATACACATCTGACGCTGCCGACGATATGCAGTGTGT
>CAMCIX010000166.1 GCA_945875045.1 uncultured Clostridia bacterium
GAGCGGTCAAGCGGCGTATTATGGATATGGGAGTAACAAAGGGCACGGAAATACATATCCGCAAGGTGGCGCCCTTGGGAGATCCGTTTGAGATTACCGTCCGCGGTTATGAGCTTTCAATCCGCAAGGCAGACGCGGAAATGATTGAAATAGAATAGCAAATATTATAAAAAGGGGAAAGCTCCCCGTATTTTTTTGATTTTTAGTTAGCCTTGGCTAACGGAGAGGAGTAATACATATGAATTTGCGAATTGCCCTTGCGGGCAACCCGAACAGCGGTAAAACCACACTGTTTAACGCGCTTACAGGCTCTAATCAGTTTGTAGGAAACTGGCCGGGCGTTACGGTTGAGAAGAAGGAGGGAAGGCTTAAAAATGAAGAGGGCGTAATTATCACCGACCTTCCGGGCATTTATTCTCTCTCGCCTTATACCTTAGAGGAGGTGGTGGCGAGAAACTATCTTATAAGCGAGCGCCCCGACGCGATTTTGAACATTATAGACGGCACCAACCTTGAACGAAACCTATATCTTACAACACAGCTTACAGAGCTCGGTATACCTGTAGTTGTCGCTGTTAATATGATGGACGCGGTAAAGAAAAACGGCGACAAAATAAATACCGATATGCTTTCCGAAGCCTTGGGCTGTAGGGTGGTAGAAATCTCCGCTTTAAAGGGAACGGGGGTTGCCGAGGCGACAAAGGCGGCGGTTGAGGCGGCGAAAAACGGAAAAACCGTTCCTACCCACAGCTTTTCGGGCGCGGTGGAGCACGCGCTTGCACACATCGAAGAAGCGGCGGTTCATAATTTGCCAGAAGAACAGCAACGCTGGTACGCAATCAAAATTTTTGAGCGCGACCGAAAGGCGTTGGAGCAGTTGGGGCTTGATAAAGCCGTTCTTGAGCATATCGAGGCGGATATTAATGCCGCCGAGGAGGAGCTGGACGACGATGCGGAGTCTATTATCACAAATGAGCGCTACATATATATAGGCGAGGTGATAAAACGATGCTGCAAGAAGAAATCGTCAGGTAAGCTTTCAACCTCCGATAAAATAGATAAGGTGGTTACCAACCGTTTTCTGGGCTTGCCTATCTTCGCGGTGATTATGTTCCTTGTTTACTATATCGCGGTTTCTTCGGTCGGCACCCTTGTAACCGATTGGGCAAACGACGGTCTGTTCGGCGACGGATGGCACCTGTTCGGTATCGGCACGTCTGATTATAATCAAGCGGCGACCGATTATACCGCACAAGATATTTTGACTGATGAAACGGCTTCTGCTGTGGACGAGGCGGGCGCGCCCGATCCCTCCGACTACGGCGTATGGGTTCCGGGTATTCCGGTACTCGTCGAAAGCGGTCTTGACGCCGCAAACAGTCCCGAATGGCTTAAAAGTCTGCTGATTGACGGAATTATAGGCGGCGTGGGCGCGGTACTCGGCTTTGTGCCGCAGATGATGATTCTCTTTATTATGCTCGCTTTCCTGGAGGCTTGCGGATATATGGCGCGTATAGCCTTTGTGCTTGACCGTGTGTTCCGTAAATTCGGGCTGTCGGGCAAGAGCTTTATCCCTATGCTGATAGGGACGGGTTGCGGCGTTCCCGGAATTATGTCCTCCCGTACTATTGAAAACGAGCGGGACCGCCGTATGACTATAATGACTACCACCTTTATTCCCTGCGGCGCCAAGCTCCCGATTATCGCCCTTATTTCCTCGGCGCTGTTCGGCGGAGCATGGTGGGTAGCTCCGAGCGCCTATTTTGTAGGCATTGCGGCAATCGTTATTTCGGGCATTATGCTTAAAAAGAGAAAGCCGTTTGCCGGTGAACCCGCGCCGTTTGTTATGGAGCTGCCGACCTACCGACTGCCTACGGTAGGAAATCTTCTCCGCTCTATGTGGGAGCGCGTATGGTCGTTTATTAAAAAGGCGGGAACGGTTATTTTGCTCTCCTCAATCGTTGTGTGGGCGGGAACCTGCTTCGGTATTAAAGACGGTTCCTTTACCTTCAGTACCGAAACCGAGCTTGAAAACAGTCTGCTCGGTATTCTCGGCGGCGGAATTTGTCGTGTATTTGCGCCGCTCGGCTTCGGCAGTATTAAGGCGACCATCGCCTGCGTTTTGGGACTTGTCGCAAAGGAGGAGGTTGTCGGTGTGTTCGGGGTACTCGATTTCGAGGGTATGACGAGACTTGCCGCCTATTCCTTCCTTGTCTTCAATCTGCTGTGCGCCCCTTGCTTTGCGGCAATAGGCGCGATTAGGCGGGAAATGAACTCTGCTAAGTGGACTTGGTTTGCAATCGGCTATCAGTGCGCCTTTGCTTATGCAAGCTCCTTAATGATTTATCAGTTCGGTTCGGCGTTTGTCGGGAATTTGAATCCAATCGGTCTTACCGCCGCCGTAATAATACTTGTGTTTATACTGTATATGCTGTTTAAGCCATACAGGGAATCGGAAAGGTCTCCGATAAAACCGGGAGGAAGAAATAATGCTTACGTGGATATGTGATAATATCGCGACAATAGTTATATGCGCCGTATTGATAGTCGTCGTGGCGGCAATCATTGCAGGTATGGTGCGAAACAGAAAAAAAGGAAAATCGGGCTGTAGCTGCGGCTGCTCGGGCTGTCCTATGGGCGGCTGCCATAAATCCGATAAACAAAGCTAAAGGGGTTGGAACGTAGGACGGGCGTTGTCTCCCGCCGCTTAACGCCCCAATTGCGGAACGGATAAATCCGTTCCCTACGTTATTTAGTTGAACGTAGGGAAGGCATTTATGCCTTCCGAGTCTAATATCTAACGTCTAAAATCTAACATCTAAATCAGTAGGGGAGGGTCTCTGCGCCCTCCCGAAGCATTTGAAGCAGAAACGGGAGGGGATGGAACCCCTCCCCTACAAGCATACAGACTAATCCCAATTAATCCGTCTTTTCAGTGTCTGTGATTTTTGATTAGATTAATTCTTCGGTATATTTTAAAAGCTCCTCAAAGCCGCCGTGCGGATAGGCGGAAATATCCCGTTCCTTTTTATTAATAAGGCAATCGGTAAGCAAAAAGACCTTTATACCGAGCTTTTCCGCGGCGGTATCCTCCTCTGCATCGTTTCCGACCATAAGACATTCGGCGGGGTCAAGGGACAGCTTTTCGGTTATTTCCCTATAATATTCGGGGTTCGGCTTGCAGTAATGCGAGTCCTCGTAGGTGGTGTTAAGCTCAAAATCTTCCTTGTCAAGCCCCGCCCATTTAATGCGGCTTTCGGTAGCGACGGCGGGGAATATCGGGTTGGTTGCAAGAATAAGCCTAAAGCCGCGCTCCTTTAGCCTTTTAACCGCTTTGGCGGCGCTGGGATTAAAGCCGCAGTCGCTTTTTACCTCCTCAAACTCCACGCGGTAAAATTCGTCAAAAACAGGCTTATCGTCAAGCGACTTCTCCCCGAAAATTTCGGAAAATTTTTTCCAAAAGGCCTCCTCATTAGTAACCGTTCCGTCGTTTTTAACCATAGCCGCGGTTCCCGCCCAGATGCCGTCAACCGTTTTTTTGGGGTCGTAGCCCAAGGGCGCCAGCTTTTTTACAAGGCGGCCGAAATATCCCTTTGCAAATTTATCCTGATCCATCGGAAGCAGGGTTCCGTCCAAATCGAAAAGTATGTTTTTAATCAATTTAATCACCCAGTATATTTTAACATTTAAGAAGGATTTGTCAAGAAAATATCAAATAAAAGGTATAATCCTACCGCAGAGGGCGATAATAGATTCGGGGTGATAATAAATGCAATTAACACAAAAGGAAACCGAATTATTAAAGGATTTAAAGGGTCAGGAAAAGCTCTGCGCGGATAAGTACACTAAGTATTCCGAGTCGGCAATCGACCCACAGCTTAAAAACCTGTTTTCACAGATTGCGGGGGTTGAAAGGCAGCATTTAAACACAATCGAGCAGATAGAAAGCGGCACCGTGCCTACACCGAGCGGAGGCTCCTCACCGCAGCCGAGCTTTACCGCTAACTACGCCGTTGCCGAGACCGAGGACAAAAAGCACGACTGCTATCTCTGCACCGACGCGCTTACCACCGAAAAGCACGCTTCTCATCTGTACGATACCTGTATTTTTGAGTTTAAGCAGGAAAATATCCGTACTCTGCTTAACGGAATCCAAAAGGAAGAGCAAAATCACGGTAAAATGATTTACGACTATATGTCAAAAAACGCAATGTACGCCTAAATAATAAATCGCTTTTCGGCGGCCGAGGGTTTTTACCTTCGGCCGCTTTTTTATGCTTGATATAGAGCGTTTGTTAGGGTATAATGTAATTATTCACAGTTTGTTAAATATTTTCGGAAATTTGTTTGTTATTATATAGAATAATTAGGCTGTTCTTCGTCCAGACAGACAGTGAAAAATTTTTCTTGGAGGAATACAAATGATTGAAGTCACCGGACTCAGCAAACGGTACGGTACTCATCTTGCGGTTAAAGACGTCAGCTTTAACATCGAAAAGGGTGAGGTTATTGGTTTCTTAGGACCTAACGGCGCAGGCAAATCAACTATTATGAATATCCTTACGGGCTATCTTTCCCCTGTCTCTTATACACATCTCCGAGCCCA
>CAMCIX010000167.1 GCA_945875045.1 uncultured Clostridia bacterium
AGATGTAGAGAGGTCTCGTGGGCTCGGAGATGTGTATAAGAGACAGGTCTATCACCGTTCCCAAAGCGGCGGCGGGCGCTGGGAGGTATTAAAGCCTGTACCCGACGTTTGGAGCGTTAATTACGAGGGGCTTACCTTCAGGCTAAAACCTATGGGCTTTAAGCACACGGGGCTTTTCCCCGAGCAGGCGGTTAACTGGACTTTGGCAAGACAGCTTATTGAAAAGGAAAACCGTCAGCTTTCGGTCCTTAACCTTTTCGCCTACACGGGAGCGGCGACCCTTGCCTGCTTAAAGGCGGGGGCTAAGGTTACCCACGTTGACGCGTCAAAGGGTATGGTGCAGTGGGCAAAGGAAAACGCCGCGGCGAGCGGTCTTGCAGACGCCCCCGTGCGCTGGCTTGTGGACGATTGCTTAAAGTTTGTAAAGCGGGAGATAAGGCGCGGAAACAAGTATGACGCGGTGATAATGGACCCGCCCTCCTACGGCAGAGGACCCGACGGCGAGGTCTGGAAGCTTGAACAGCAGTTAGCGGAGCTGTTAGGTGAGACGGGAAAGCTACTCTCCGATAACGCGGCGTTTTTCTTCCTTAATTCTTATACAGGCGGACTTTCGCCGACGATACTCAACTATATGGTACAGCGGTATGTTGTAAAAAACCGCGGCGGTAAGGTTTATACCGACGAAATAGGTCTCCATATTTCGGATAAAGGAATAAGCCTGCCCGCGGGAAATACTACGGTTTGGACAAGGTAAAATGGACAGCATTATTAGTGTAAAAGACGTAACATATGAATATAAGGACGAGGAAACGACTGTTGCCGCGGTAAAGGCTTTAAGCCTTGAAATCGAGCGGGGAAGCTTTACGGTAATCCTCGGTCATAACGGCTCGGGTAAATCCACCCTTGCAAAGATGTTAAACGGGCTTAATAAGCCTACCTCGGGCGATATTTTTGTGGACGGAATAAACACAAAGGACGAGGAGAACGAGATTGAGGTCAAGCGCAAGGTGGGAATGGTTTTCCAAAACCCCGATAATCAGATAATTGCGTCTATCGTCGAGGAGGACGTGGCGTTCGGCCCTGAAAATTTAGGCGTGCCTCCAAAGGAGATTAAAAAGCGTGTTGACGACGCGCTAAGGGCGGTGGATATGCTCGAATTTAAGGAGTCCACGCCCCACAGGCTTTCGGGCGGGCAGAAGCAGAGAATTGCCATAGCGGGAATAATAGCTATGCAACCCGAATGTCTTGTGCTTGACGAGCCGACGGCTATGTTAGACCCAAAGGGCAGGGCGGAGATAATTGAAACCCTTATAAGGCTTAACAAGGAAAAGGGCATTACCGTGGTGCTTATCACCCACTATATGGAGGAGGCGCAGAACGCCGACCGAGTGCTTGTGATGAACGACGGGGAAATTATCGCGGACGACAAGCCCAAGGTGATTTTTTCGGACGTGGAAAGGCTTAAAAGGGTAGGTCTTGACGTTCCGCAGACCGCCGAGCTTTTGTATAATTTAAAGAAAAACGGATTTAACGTGGATACCCACGCGCTTTCTATCAAAGAGGCAGCCAACGAGATAATTAAGGCGCTTCATTCGGAGGAGTAGTAATTTGTCAGTTTTAGAGGTAAAAAATCTTACCCACACCTACAGCGGAAATACACCGTTTGTCAATGACGCGGTAAGCGGCGTTAGCTTTACCGCCAATAAGGGCGAAATAATAGGTATTATCGGGCATACGGGTTCGGGTAAGTCGACCCTTGTTCAGCACCTGAACGGGCTTTTAAAGCCTACGAGCGGCGAGGTTTTTATTGACGGCGAGAATATTTGGGACAACCCTAAGGAGATAAGGAAAATCCGCTCAAAGGTGGGTCTTGTCTTCCAGTATCCCGAATATCAGCTTTTTGAGGAAACGGTCTTTGCCGATATAGCCTTCGGTCCTAAAAATATGGGGCTTTCGGGGGAGGAATTAAAGCAAAGGGTGCTTGAAACCTGCAAAATAATAGGGGTTAAGGACGAGTATCTGGAAAAATCTCCCTTTGACTTGTCGGGCGGCGAAAAGCGCAGAGTAGCTATTGCGGGGGTTATGGCAATGAGACCTGAGGTTATAGTCTTTGACGAGCCGACGGCGGGGCTTGACCCCAAGGGCAGGGAAAACGTGTCCGAAATTATTAACGAATACCGCTTGGCAACCGGGGCTACCGTTATAATAATCTCACACAGTATGGAGGATATGGCGCTTATTGCGGACAGGCTTATTGTTATGAACAAGGGCAAGCTCGAAATGTTCGACACGGTAGAAAACGTCTTCAAAAACGGGGATAGGCTAAGGGCAATCGGGCTTAACGTGCCAATTGTTACAAGGGTGTTTTACGAGCTTAAGGCGGCGGGAATACCCGTGCCCGACGACGTGTTCACCGTAAGCCGCGCGGTAGAGGTATTAAAGCAGATAAAGGCAGGTGGCGGCAATGCTTAGAGATATTACCTTCGGTCAGTATTACGAGAGCCACTCCCTTATCCACAAAACCGACCCTCGGGTTAAAATAGTACTGCTTTTTTTGCTTATAATCTTTATTTTTCTTGCGCAAAACGGCTTTGCGCTGGGCTTTGCGGCGGCTTCGGTGCTTATAATAATGCTTATAACCAAGATTCCGTTTAAGCTGTATTTAAAAAATATGAAGGCAATTTTGCCGGTGCTTATTTTTACCGCGGTGTTAAACCTTTTTTACGGCGAGAGCGGAAGGGTACTTGTTTCCTTTTGGAAGCTTCAAATCACCACCGACGGCGTAAGCCGCGCGATATTTATGGCGGTAAGAATAACCCTGCTTATATTTATAAGCTCCGCCCTTACCTACACCACAACGCCTAACGATTTAACCGACGCGATTGAAAGGCTCTTAAGTCCCCTTAAATTTGTCGGGCTTAAAAACGCGGTGCATACCCTTGCTATGATGATGACGATAGCCTTGAGGTTTATCCCCACCCTTATCGAGGAGGCGGAAAAGATTATGAACGCCCAAAAGGCGAGGGGAGCCGACCTTGAAAACGGAAAGCTTACCGAGCGGGTAAAGGCGCTTATACCTATATTAATACCTCTGCTTATTTCCTCTGTACGGCGGGCGTATGAGCTTGCCGAGGCTATGGAGTGCCGTTGCTATAACGGCGGCGAGGGCAGGACGCGTATGAAGCAGATGCATATGGCGGGGCGAGATTTTATTGTTTTAGGTGCTTCGCTTGTTATTTGCGGAGGAATTATAACCTTAAATATACTTCTTTAAAGGACGTGTGCCGCAAATGAAAAGAATTTTACTCACAATTTCATATGACGGCACGGCTTATCACGGCTGGCAGGTACAGCCCAACGGAATCACCGTGCAGGAAACGGTGCAGAACGCGCTCTATAAGCTTTTGGGCGAAAAACCCGCCTTAACGGGGTGCAGTCGCACCGACGCGGGGGTTCACGCAAGGGAGTTTTGCTGTCACTTAGACTGTGACGAAAAATTCCCCGAAAGCGCCTTTTTAAGGGGACTTGACTCTTTATTGCCGGGCGATATTTCGGTCAAGGCGGCAAGAGAGGTTCCGCCCGATTTTCACGCGCGGTATAACGCAAGGGGCAAGACCTACGCATATTACATATTAAACAGCTCGGTGCGCGACCCCTTTTTATCAAGATATACCTGGAGAATCGAAAGACGGCTTGATTTAGAGCGGATAAACGCCTTTTGTAAGGAAATTATCGGCAAGCACGATTTTTACGCCTTTTCTTCGTCGGGCAGAACGGTGGAGGACACCGTAAGAACCGTAAGCGAATTTAACGCTGTGCGTGAGGGCGACCGAGTGATTTTAAAAATCACCGCCGACGGCTTCCTATATAATATGGTGCGTATTATAGTAGGTACGGCGGTCGCCGTATCGGACGGGAAAATCGAGCCTTCGTTTACTAAAGAAATTATAGCTTCAAAAAAACGCGCTCTCGCGGGGCAGACCGCTCCGCCCCAGGGGCTGTTTTTGGAAAAAGTATTGTATTAGGGTGATAAAAATGCCTGAATATAAAAAGAAACGGGTGAATCGGCTTCGCGGTGCGCCCAAACCCAAAAAAACGGCGCGGGTACAAAAGGAAGAACCCGACGATATTATAATGTCGCCCTCGGGCGGAAAACGGACGAAAAAGCCGCCAAAGCCCCCGAAAACCGTTCCCGATATGCGGGTGGTTAAGGGTAAAAAGCTTGAACGGCAGAGGAAAACCAAGGCTTTGCTTTCCATCTCTGCGGCGGTCACCGTAATTTGCCTTGTACTTCATTTGATTCTGCCCGTCGGAATACTTGAAAACCTGCAGAATCTTACCGCGCTTATCGGCTCGGGCGGCTATCCTTTAGAGCTTAACAGCACCGAGACCTTAAATTCCGTTTCGCGGGGTATGTATTACTATCTGCTTACAGATACGAGAATAAACGCCTACTCAAGCTCGGGCAGGGAGATTTATTCCTATTCCCACGGCTTTGAAAATCCTGTTATGAAGACCTCTAAAACCCGTGCTTTGGTCTTTTCACAGGGGCAAAATCAGGCCTTTATATATAAT
>CAMCIX010000168.1 GCA_945875045.1 uncultured Clostridia bacterium
CGTTAAGGTCGCGCTTTGAGGGCATATACAAAATTCCCGCCGCCTTTTCGTCCTCTCTGCCGCAGGCTCGCACCGTGGCGTAAAGGTAGATAAGCATTTGCAGATTAAGCCCGAAAAGGACGTCGGGGAGCTTAAAGCTTCTGCTTCCCGTTTTATAGTCGATTACCCTAATATAGCCGCCGTATTCGTCCACCCTGTCGATACTTCCGACAATATCTATATTTCCCTTTTGGAAGGGAATTTTAAGCTCGGGAATATCGCCGCCTTTTCCGATTTTAAGCTCGCAGGCGACAGGCTCAAAGCCGCTTTGTGCAAACTCGCGGGAAAGCTGAAGTACTACCGCCTTTAAGGCTCGGGAAATACGCGACACCAAAAATTTAGAGCGTTCGGTTTCAACAGCTCGGTAGCCCGAAATACCGTCCAAGTATTCCGCGATATATTTATCCACAAGTGCGTTAAGCTCGCTTTCAGTCAAATCGGCTACGCCCTTTTTGTAGGTGCCGACTATTTTTTCGAGGACATAGTGAACAACAGTACCCCGCTGTAAAACGTCAAATTCGGCGGGCTTTAGCTTTTTAGCCGTCAGCCCGTACCTACAGAAAAAGGAAAAGCGGCATTTGTGGAAGGTATCAAAGCGCGAAGCGGACATTGTAATGTTTTTTCCGAAAAGTCTTTCGGCGGTATATTGCGACAGCCGTGCGGGCGCGCCCGACAGCTTTTCGCTTAAATATTCGATTTTCTTTTCCTCATCTGTTCCTTTAAGGGCGGCTTTTAGGGTTTCGGCGTCGCCCGTAAGTCTTCTGCGGCAGTACTGCGAATAGGCGCTTTCTGCGGTTTCGGGCAGATTTTCCGCCGTTAAATTCTCCTGCGGCTCCGATACCGTTTTACAACCGAGATTCTCGGCAATTTCAAGCACAAAGGCGGAGGGCTCCCCCTCCTCGCCCGAAAGCGAATGAGCGGCATAGGAAATATACAGCCTGTCCGACGGACAGCAGAGATTACAGTAAACTAAATAATTCTCGTCCACCACCGCGGAAATCTGATTATCGGGTATTTCAATGCCGAGCTCTATAAGGCTTTTGCGCTCGGTCACGCCTAATATTCCCGAATTTGTAAGCCCTTTAGGGAAGACCCCCTGATTAGCCCCTAAAATAAAGGCAACACGGGGTCTTGAGGGGCGTATTCTGTCCGCCGCGCCGAAGGTTACCTCGTCGAGCATACGGGGGATCACACCCACGCTGTCGAGCGAGACCGAAAGGGTCAGCGCGTCATAATACTCCTGCTTTTTTATTTCGCGGTCGCCGAAGCAAACCGCCATACTGTCAAGCAGCTTCATATATCTGTCGTAGCTTTGTTTTAAAACGTCGCTCTTAAACTCCGCGCCCTCTGTTTTAAAGCGTTCCGAAAGGATTGCTAATTTTTCGGCGGCGTTACAGCCTTCAAGCAATTCTACTACCGCGCGGGACATATCCGCCGCAGTACCCGTAAGCTTTTCTTTAAACATATTAAGGGGTGCGGCGGCTTTTTGCCTTAACTCATTAATT
This sequence comes from uncultured Clostridia bacterium, assembly GCA_945875045.1. Lineage (GTDB taxonomy): Bacteria > Bacillota > Clostridia > Oscillospirales > Acutalibacteraceae > UBA737. The sequence goes on from CAMCIX010000168.1 coordinate 1,545, forward strand.
CTTTCAAGCTCCGCCTTATCTACGCCTTTTCCCTCGTCCTCGGAGACAAAGCCGCGCGGGTCCATTGTCCAGTCATTATGCCACATAGAGCCGTCGATATTCCAAAGAAACACATAATTTTCAAGGCTTGAAATTTCCTCTACCGTAAGGGTGCCCAGCCCCGTTTTGTGAAAACGCAGAATACTCTCGCTTGTAGGTCTTAAAGCAAATTCCAACGCGGCGTTTACCGCAGAAGCGGCGGGAAAGGCGGAAAGCGGCTCGCGCTTATCCCCGAAAACAGGCACGCCGTTTAATCGGCAGGCGGCGTAAACGCTTTCCTCGTATTTCTCCGCGTCCCTTGCTATTATTACAAAATCGCGATAGCGGTAGCCCTTTTCGCGCACCAAACGCCTTATCGTTCTTGCGGCAAACTCTGCCTCGTCTGTGGCGGTAGCGGCGGCGCAAATGGTTATATCCCCGATTTGCTCGGTTTTTTCAAAATCTCCCCCAGCCAAAAGCCGTTCGAGCGAGGTCATACCCTTTGAATTATAGCGGCTTTCTTCAAGAACAAGCGGCGTATCCTCTGCCACCGAAAAGCGGGCGGCGGATCTTCTTATCTTCTCCGCGGCGGCTCTTATATTCATAAAAACGTTGTAATCGCTGTCAAGGGCGGGGTCGTTTGTAAGGCTGACAATAACGTCGTCCGCCTGTGCCAAAATGCGGTCGATTATCTTAAACTGCTGACCCGTAAAGCCCTTAAAGGAATCTAAAAATACCGTTTTGTTTTCAAAAAATCTGCATTTTTCGAGCTGTCTAAACAGCTTTGTAAGACTGTCGGCGGGATCGATGAATTTTTCGCCCGTAAGCGCGTCGTAGGTCTCGTAAATCACCGCTATATCGTGAAGCTTAAGGGCAAGAGAGGGGCTTTCCGTTTCCTCTGCCGCCCTTTTAAGGTCTTGTGAAGTTACCGTGTTTATTTTAAACTCGCCTATAGTATCAAGCATAGTTTTTGCAAAATAAACCGAATGACAGTATCTGCGCCAAATTTTAAGCTCGTCCGCCGCCGCTAAGAGCGCATGGTTCATAAAAATTACCTTATCGGCTTCTGTAAGGGTAATCCCCGCGATACCGCCGACCGCGCGCCCCACCTCGTCGCAGAGCCTTGAAAAGCTCATAACCGAGACGTTAAGCGCCGCCTTATCGCCCAAAGTTTTAAGCACAGCCCGCTCGCTTTCAAAGGAAAACTGCTCGGGGACTATTAAAACGGAATTTTTGCCGCTGTCCGCAAGCTTCTTTATCATATTAAGCACATTATAGCTCTTGCCCGACGCGGGCCGCCCGAAAATAAATTTAAGCATAGCAACACCCTGAGTTAAATAAATAACGGCGGGAGCAAGCCCCCGCCCTACATAAATATAACATTTCCTAACGATATTTTCAAGGTGAAATGATTTATACTACTTAAAAATAATCGGCAGAATTAAAAAACCGCAGACAGCGGGTATTCCGAAAACGGCGGAGCCTGTCACCGTGTACTGATTGACAGGGATATTCACGACCGTAAATTTTTCGGTTAAATCGATTACCGCCATTACGGCGACGCCGATAAACGCGTTTAAAAGCAGGCTTTTAAAGGGCTTTCCTGTTTTTGCAGCGCAGATTAAAAGCGCTAACGCCCCGATAGCAAGAACGGCTATTCCGCCGTATTTTAAAATTTCCATACCATTCACCCCATAAAATAATATGATGAAAAGGACAGAATAATGCAAAAAAAGCCCCCAAAGCTTTGTTGTCCTGCCGTAGGGACGGGCGTCCTCGACCGTCCGAGCGGAGAGGAGCATTTTTACGGATAAGCATAGGCTTTAAGGCTTTTGGGGATTCATTTTTCTGCCCCTCTTAGGGGTATAAAAAACGGACAGTCGAGGACGACTGTCCCTACATTGGTCAATTGACTTTTTGCAGGAACGGACATCACCTACTGTCCGATTTGGATACTTATTTAGAAGAAATATACTCGTCAATCGCTTTGGCGGCGGTTTTGCCCGCGCCCATTGCGAGAATTACGGTGGCGGCGCCTGTTACAGCGTCTCCGCCCGCGTAAACGCCCGCCTTTGTGGTAGCTCCTGTTTCCTCGTTTACGATTATACCGCCGCGCTTATTAACCTCAAGTCCCGCGGTGGTGGATTTAATAAGCGGGTTGGGTGAAGTACCGATAGACATAATAACGCAGTCGGCTTCAATATCGTACTCGCTTCCCTCAACGGCAACGGGGCGCGCGCGTCCCGACTCGTCGGGCTCGGAAAGCTCCATCTGCTGACAGCAAACGCTCTTAACCCAGCCGTCCTCGCCGTTAATCTTAACGGGGTTGGTAAGGAATTTGAATACAATTCCCTCCTCCATAGCGTGCTCAACCTCCTCGCGGCGGGCGGGGAGCTCGTTTTCGGTACGGCGGTATACAATAGTGACATCGGCGCCTAAACGCTTAGCGGTTCTCGCCGCGTCCATAGCAACGTTGCCGCCGCCGACAACTACCGTCTTTTTAGCGTGCATAATGGGGGTTGGACTTTCTTCGTTGTATGACTTCATAAGGTTATTACGGGTTAAAAACTCGTTTGCGGAATAAACGCCGCAGAGCGCCTCGCCCTCGATACCCATAAACCTCGGAAGTCCCGCGCCGGAGCCGATAAACACAGCCTCAAAGCCCATATCGAACAGCTCGTCAACCGTTACGGTCTTGCCGATAATAACGTCGGTATCAATCTCAACGCCTAACTTCTTAAGCCCGTCAACCTCTTTCTTAACGATTTTCTTAGGCAGACGGAACTCGGGGATTCCGTAAACCAGTACGCCGCCCGCGGTGTGCAGAGCCTCAAAAACAGAGACCTTATAGCCCTTTTTAGCAAGATCGCCCGCGCAGGTAAGTCCCGACGGACCCGAGCCTACAACCGCAACCTTATGACCGTTAGGGGCTGTCTCTTATACACATCTGACGCTGCCGACGATATGCAGTGTGTAGA
>CAMCIX010000169.1 GCA_945875045.1 uncultured Clostridia bacterium
TACACACTGCATATCGTCGGCAGCGTCAGATGTGTATAAGAGACAGTACATACACAGGGCTTTCAAGTATTAAAAGATCACAGTCAAGAATCGCCGTAACAAGGGGCTCCAGCTCTTTATAATGCGGGCAGTCGGATAAGTCATTTTTGAAACAGGTATAACAGCCAAGGCATGACCTGTTAAAATCCCGCGGCAGGAAAAACTCTCGAATTTCCCCGCCGACCTTATTTGCAAGCTCCCTTGCCACCATACAGGTGCTTCCTTCATGGCTCTGTCCGTGAATAACGGTAATTTTCATCATTGTAAACCTCTCTTCAAAGTTGGTTCGATATTTTCATCAGTTTACATCCTATATTATATAAGATTATCCCCGAAATTTCATAGGTGGTTTTTATATAAAAATGTGTCGTTTTTTAGGTGGGCGGATGTATTTTTGGGTACTGCCTATCGTTCGTTAGTTATAAGCCTCAAAATCAAGCGGATGTGCCGAACGGACACAACCGCGTTGCTCTGCACATAGGGTTTAACCGATGCTGCAAATCGTGGTTTATTTGTGTGTTTGTAGGGGAGGCGGTAGAAATTAGATTTTTTCGGTCGGCCGAGGACACCTGACCCTACAAAATATCTTTATGTTTAGCCTATAAAAACCTTAATTATCGCATTATTTAATTCCGAATTCCGCATTCCGAATTCCGAATTTATATACACAAACCCCAATTTCTCTGTCACACAATTCTTACATTAAATCACCGCGCCTACCGCTGATAGCGTTTGAAAAACTGCCGAATGTGTTTTTCTACAAGCTCCATAACCTCCTGTTCCCGTTCCGGTTCTCGGTCACAGAGGTTAATCCAAACGGAAATCGGCAAACAAAGCTGAGCCGCCATAATTTCGGGGTCATCCTCAGGCAGAACCCCTTTCTGTATCAGGCAATTGATAAGTCCTGTGAAATACTCCAGCACATCTGAATAATTCTGCTTGGTCTGCAGCTTTGCAAGTTCAGGGTTCTGAAACTGTTCAATTACCAGCATTTTTCGAGCCTTGCTTATATGGGGGTCATGGAGGATATACCGTATCTGTCCTTTAATCATCTGCACGGAATCATCGGGGGTCATAGGAAGATTATCGCTATCTTTCCCCCAATCCGTTTTGGCAAAAATAGAATGTGTTTCATACTGCTCTAACACTTCTTTAACCAATTCATCCAAAATAGCCTGTTTGCTCTCGAAATGACTGTAAAGCGACGCCTTTCTAATGCCGACGGCGCCGGCGATTTGAGAAATTGAGGTTGCTTCAAACCCCTGTACGGAAAAGAGCTCCAGCGCCGCCTCTAAAATTTCCTTTTTTGTGTTTCCCCGTTCCATAGCGATACCTCCTTTGCCGCAACAAAATTGTTCCTTCTATATTATAAATAACGAACGGTAGGTTGTCAATACAGAATATTCATTAATTTCTATGACTTTTATTCGCACAGCAATCATCTCCGTAATTCCCGATTCGTCTTTTTTAGCTTTCTTATTATACCTCATAATTATGAAAATTTCTACCGCCGTATTTGCAATAATAAGCGCATTTTGAAGTGTTAAAACCGACACTAATGTAATTGTATTTTCAATGAAACAGTGCGCATCTGTTTCAACTGATAACTTAATTATAAGAGGTCTTGTTAATTATCGGAACAACACGATTAATTATAAATGTCGATTTGTGAAAATACAACTCCCATAGACACAGCTTTCATAAACTTAATGCCCTGAGTTAGGGGTAACACTTTTGCAACCTTTTGTAATCCGCTCGGAAACAGCTCATACGGAATTGTTGCACCCGATAAAAACAACATCGGGAAATACACAAGTGAGGTAACCGCATTTACCGATTTAATTGTTCTGCACAGGATTGCCATCAATAATCCGATTTTCAAATTTGGTTCAAGTTTAAATGTTTTGGCTGCAATAGTCTAAATTTATTCTTTTCAAACTCTATTAGTCCCTCATCACGCATTTTGCAAAGTTCATTAGACATTGCACTTCGGTCAACCGATAAGAAATCGGCAAGCTGTTGGCGGTTAAAGGGAATGGTAAAGTTCGCACTGTTTTGCTTTTTGGCTTGTTCTGACAGATAAGAAATCAGCTTTTCTCTGGTTGTGCGTTTTGACATATGACCTATCTTTTGCACAAGTTTTCTGTTCTTTTCCGAGATTGCAAAAAACAGATTTTGCACCACAATACTGTGAAAACGGCAAGCGTTACTACAGGAAGTTAAAATTCGTTTTGTATCAAAGAAAATAATCACGCTTTCCTCTATAGCTACAACATCATTGAGCATTGCACAGCTGTCATAAGCATAAGCCTCACCGAACATTTCACCCGCAGAAATCTCGCCTAAAATACTGCGGTTGCCCCAGTAATCGTCCTTTTGAATATGGAGACTGCCATCAAGCAAAACGGTAATATCGGTTATATGCTCACCCTGACGAAAAACATACTCGCCCTTTTTATAGGTTTTAAGACGAGCGCCGAGACAGGAAAGCATAGACACTATTTCATCATCGCCCACACCCGCAAAAATTTTTGTGCGTTTTAAAATCGGAATATATTTCTGCATTAAAATCTCTTTTCTGTTGTAAAAACAACCGAATTGTTTTGTTTATTATACTATAATAGACTCACAAAATCAAGTAAGGAGAATTTTTATGATAAGAAAAATAATCAGAATAGACGAAGAAAAATGCAACGGTTGCGGTGCGTGTGCCTCTGCCTGCCACGAAGGTGCAATTGAAATGGTAAACGGCAAGGCTAAGCTTACACGTGAGGACTACTGCGACGGTCTTGGTGACTGTCTCCCCGCCTGCCCTACGGGTGCTATCACCTTTGAAGAAAGAGAAGCCCCTGCCTATAACGAGGAGGCGGTTTTAAAAGCGAAGCAAGAGAAAAAACCACTGCCCTGCGGTTGCCCCGGTACACAGTCAAAGGCCATTCACAGAAGTTTAGATTCGGGCACCGTTTCAGTACCTGTTAACAGTCAGCTTTCACAATGGCCTGTGCAAATCAAACTTGTGCCTACAAATGCACCCTATTTTGACGGTGCAAACCTTTTGGTAGCGGCGGATTGCACCGCTTACGCATACGGCAATTTTCATAACGAGTTTATCCGTAATCACATAACCCTTATCGGTTGCCCAAAGCTTGACAGCGTCGATTACACCGAAAAACTAACCGAAATTATCGGGGGCAACGATATTAAGAGCGTTACTGTGGTGCGTATGGAAGTCCCCTGCTGCGGCGGCATTGAACACGCTGTGAAAGAGGCTTTAAAGGCAAGCGGTAAATTTATTCCCTGGAGAGTTGTTACAATTTCCACCGATGGGAGAATATTGGATTAAAAGTTGCCTTATATCTATACTAAAAAATGCGTGTGTCATTTTAACACACGCATTCAATTTAGTTCATTTTTTCAATTAGTTCATTAATCCAATTAGGTTGTTTTTGACCGATTGGCTGAAGTTCGCCGTTCTTGTATTTTGCTACCGTTACAAAACCGTTATCGTTATCATAGAATGTTGCCTCATTACAGTACGGTAATACGGTGAGCAAATCCTCAAAACGCTTGCCAAAACGTTTGGTTACAGCTTCGGTATCAATATTGTGACCGCCTTTTTTAACCCGATTTTCGATGCGAAGCAAACTTTCTTCCATTGTATCAAGACCGACATAGTAAAGGCGAATATAATAGTCTTTTTCTATTGCACGTTTTATTGTATTGAGAGTTTTTTTGCCTGAAAGAGTGGTTTCCTGAGTAAAACAGATTTCCTTTTCTAAACAGTCATCAATAATTGCGATTTCTTGTTTGCCGCCTTCAATAGAATTACCTCCGCAAGCAACAGTTATTTTATCAACATCAATAACCATTCCCAAATTATCAATTTCGGTTCTTAAAACACCGGTCAAACTGCTTTTACCGCAACCATTCACGCCGGCGATAATTGTATATGTTCTCATATATACCAATTCCTTTTTGAATTTCAACAGCTATATTATATCATAAATCCAAAGACGAAGTCTTTGTAAACGGCAAAGCCGTTGTCGCACCGCAGTGCGACAGATTTAGTGATTCAATGTTTTTAAACGAAAACGTTAGTTTTCAAATGCCTTTGGCATTTCGGCGGCGTTCCACCGCCGTCGGTTTAAAGTTATTATACCACACCTAAAAAGTTTTTTCAATGATTGCTTAAGCCTTTTGGTAGAACTGTGATTTGCTTTCCTTGACCGAAAAAGCAACAAGTATTCTTACATATAATAAATCACCACCGACACAAGTTTACCATATATGGTCTAAAAAATCCATATATGGTCGCTGTGATTTTCCTAAAAAGCATAAACTATATATAGAACTTTTTAGGGGTGATATTATGGATACAAGAAAAGCCATATCAAATAGATTATTAGAATTATGCGAGCAAAAAAGATTGTCTGTAAACGCCCTTGCAAGAATTTCAGCCGTTCCGCCCTCAACATTAAAGAATATAATCAACGG
>CAMCIX010000170.1 GCA_945875045.1 uncultured Clostridia bacterium
AAAAACGGTATTACCCTTTCTATTCCGACGACCAAAGTTATACTAACCAGTGGGGTATCGGAACACATACAGTAAAGGCAAGCATATTTGGCATTGACACCTCTTTTGAGGTGGAAATAACCGAATCACCCTATGCTTTGCTTGAAATATTAGAGATATATCCCTTAAAGGAAAACGAAAACTGTTATGTTAATGAAAACGGGGACATAATGTATAATAATCCTGTTGTTATATTCAGAGTAACAGATAAGGACGGCAAATCGATTTTAGCGTCTTCAATAAACAATCCAAATGTTTATTTTTCGCATAATCAGGAATACGAGCCGTGGACCGTCGGTGGCAACAACCGTTTCACCTTACACTATTCAAATCTATCGGCAGAGGCTTCGGTTGAGTTACAGGCGTCGTCCCCCTTTGAATACATTGAGCAAAACGGCGGTTTGTATATAACGGGCTACACGGTGCCGGGTCAGGAAAGCCTTGAAATACCGTCGGAAATCGACGGCAAGCCTGTTATCGGAGTGCTTTCGCTCGGAGAATATAATGTTGTTTCAAGCTTGACAAGCGTCACGATTCCCGATTCGGTTACAACAGTTGGCGACAGTGCATTTTTGAGTGCTTATAACCTTGAAACAATTTCAATCGGCAGCGGGGTTAACTATCTTGATGCGGATATGTTCGGCGATTGCCGGTATTTAAACGGAATTTCAGTATCAAAGGACAACCCTTATTACTGCGATGAAGACGGTATTGTATACAATAAGCAGAAGACTGTTTTGGTTGTATATCCGCGTGCTAAAGGAGAAGACTATACCGTTCCCGCAAGCGTTACGAATATTGACATACTTAACAAGAGTATGTACGATTTTGTCAATGTAACATTTGCCGAAGGCTCAAAAATGTTTGTGACGGTTGACGGAGTTACCTATAACGCGGATAAAACAAAGGTTATTTCCTGTGATAAGACTAAATCGGGATATTACGATATGCCCGATACCGTAACCGAAATTGCCGAAAATGCATTCAGCGGCTGTTCGGAGCTTACGGGCGTAAAGGTTTCCGAAAATGTTACAAGCATTGTATATATGTCATTTGCGGACTGCGGCTTGCTTTCCGAAATAACCTTACCGTCAAAGCTTGTGTCTATTGACGACAGTGCTTTTGCGGGTTGTTTACAGCTTGGGGAAGTATCGCTGCCGTCTTCGCTAAAGACAATAGGCGCATACGCTTTTGCGAGCTCGGGCCTTGAGAGCATTTCTTTACCCGATAGCGTTGAAGAGTTAGACGGCGGGGCGTTCTCCTGCTGCGAAAGTCTTGCAAGCGTTAAGCTTTCAAATAAACTCACATATTTAAGCAAATATACATTTGAGTATTGCGGAAGTCTTGCGAATATAACAATACCTCAATCCGTTAAAGGAATAGGAGAATATTGCTTTTACTATTCAGGTCTAACAAAAGTATCTATACCCGATAGTGTTGTGTATTTGGATAATTGCGCGTTCGATAGTTGCGAAAAACTTGAGGAATTATCTTTGGGAAAAGGCTTGACCGAAATTTCCGCCTATGCTTTTCATGATTGCGGAATAAAAAAGCTTTATTTACCGCAAAACATTAACCGAATAAGAGAGTGCGCATTCAGCGGCTGTGAAGGCTTGACTGATGTAGAATTTACAAACAGCGATATTGAAATCGGGTATGGTGCATTTAGCGGCTGTCCGATTAAGGAACTGAATCTGCCCGACGGAATTAAAAATTCGGGCGGAACGGCATCGTTTGCAGGCACAGATATATCGAAGCTTTCTCTGCCGAACAGCGTTACAAGGATAGCTTATGAAAATTTTGCAAACTGTTCGAACCTTTCCGAAATTGATATTCCGACAAGCGTAATAAGCATGGGCGGTCATGCCTTTGATAATACCCCGTGGTATGACGCGAAGGCAGACGGCGAGGTTTACCTTGAACATGTTTTCTATAATTATAAGGGTGAAATGCCTGCAAATACCGAAATAAGCATTAAGGACGGCACAACGGTTATAGCCGACTATGCGCTTGAAGAGAGAACCGGGCTTGCAAAACTTACATTCCCCGAGGGGCTTAAAGCAATCGGCTCTTGGGCGCTTTACAAATGTACTTCTATTGAGGAAATCAATATCCCCGATTCGGTGACCGAGATTGACACCTCTGCCTTTGCGGGCTGTTCGTCCTTGACGGCGATAAATGTATCGGACGGAAACCCCAATTATAAGAGCATAGACGGCGTGTTGTTCAGCAAGGACGGCACAGAGCTGCTTTGGTGTCCGAAACGCGATAGCGGAAGGTACGAAGTACCCGAAAGCGTTACAAGAATTGCGACAGGCGCATTCAGCGACAGCGGAATTAACGCAATTAAAATAATGAATCCCGATACCGAGCTTTGCGAGTATTCGGTAGGATTCCGTTCTATTGGATACGATTGGTCAGAGTATTTCTCACAAAGCTTCGGTTGGTCGGGCGGAAACTTTGAATACAATTTAACAGAAATTATCTGTCCCGAAAATTCAAAGGCTTACGCTTACGCAAAGGAAAACCTTATGCTTGCAACGGTTCCCGAGGAGGTCGCGCTTGAAACGGCAGGCAAGGATATAGTTGTTTCCGCTACAACAGATGTTGTTGAGGAGAACACCGTAATTAATGTAGGACAGAAAAACACCGACGAGGTTACAATTACAGATACGAATACCGATAAATATAAGCTTGAAACCGCAATTGTTTTTGATATTTCTCTGGAAAAAGACGGCGTTAAGGTACAGCCAAAGGGTAGTCTTACGGTTTCAATAGCGGTTCCCGAAACGCTTGACGGCGCTAAATGCCGCGTACTTTATGTTGACGAAAACGGCAAAATAACCGATATGAAGGCGATTTACAAAGACGGACGAATGACCTTTGAAACCGACCATTTCAGCAATTATATGATTGTCGAGGCTGATTATATTATCGGTGATGTTAACGGCGACGGTAGGGTTAATAACCTTGACCTCGTATATTTAAAGCGTTATCTTGCGGATTGGGAGGACTATCCCGAAAGCACAATAGACCTTATCGCCGCAGACGTAAACGGCGACGGCACGGTAAATAACCTTGACCGTATGATATTAACAAGGCATCTTGAACATTGGGAGGGATATTCCGAACTGCCGTATGTCGGCTGATGCGGAGGTGGCAATATGAAAAAAATTATTTCTGTTTTAATTTGTGTGCTTTTAACGGTTTCGGCAATAAGCTTTTCCGCCGCGGCGGTCACCGAGCCGACAATTACCGTAACCGAAGCCGAGGCGGCTGTAGGCCAAACGGTAAATCTTTCAATTGATTTGCAAAACAATCCCGGAATTGTATCAATGACCCTGCGGATCGCTTTTGACAGCTCCGCCCTGACCCTTACAAGCGTAACCGACGGCGGTATATTGGGCGCGCATAACCACAAGCCCGAGCTTAGCAATCCTTACACCCTTTCCTGGGCTAACGATACCGCCACGACAGATTTTACCGTAAACGGAACGCTCGCCACCTTAAGCTTTACGGTGAATCAAAACGCCGTTCAGGGCTGGAGCTATCCCGTAGCAGTTTCCTACGATTTTGATAATTACGATATTTACAACAAGGATTCGGAGAAAGTGCGGTTCACCGTTGTAAACGGCGGCATTACAATTAAAAAGGTGAAGCCCGTAACCCCGCTTTCAGAGCTTAAATACCGTTTTGATAATAATGGAATTTGTATTATCGGGTATACAGGAAATTCCGCAACTCTCAATATTTCAGATACATATATAGTAGACGGTCGAGAATATGAGGTTAAGGTGATTGACGAATCCGCTTTCGAGGGTCAAGAGCAGCTTACCTCGGTGGAGCTTCCGAGGACCTTAATTACCGTAAGCTACTATGCGTTCTGCGATTGCAAGTCCCTTAAAACGGTCACTTTATGGAGCAAAAACGCCCAAATCGGCAATGCGGCTTTCGGTTGCTACCGCGTTTCGGGAAAGCCCGTCGGATTAGTCGAGGGATTTACTATGACGGCGTATGACAACAGCCCTGCGAAAAGCTATCTTTTAAGTAAGGGGCTTACCTTCGTAAAGCAGACAAAGCCTGTAGGCAAGGGCGATTTAAGCGGAACGGGGGAAATTGATTCCGCCGATATGGTTCTTATGAAAAAGCATCTTTTACAGGCACAGACGCTTTACGGCGACTATTTAAGCGCCGCCGATATTAACGGCGACGGCTCGGTAGACCTTATCGATTTTGTAAAGCTTAAAAAGCTAACAACCAAAATCGCTTAAAATGTTAAACCGCCACGACTCACTGAAAAGTCGGGGCGGTTTTTGACAGTGTGCTCGGCACGCGTAATAACTTGGCGGTGAAAGTCCGCTACAGGCTTGGCAGTAGGAACTTGGGGAGCCAAGGGGAGAGAGCCAAGAACTGTCACAAGATGACGTACGCTAAATTTCTTAAAAATCGAATAACCGCACC
>CAMCIX010000171.1 GCA_945875045.1 uncultured Clostridia bacterium
CTGCATATCGTCGGCAGCGTCAGATGTGTATAAGAGACAGTATATATCCCTTGCGTTTTCAATCGGGAAAAGGCGGGAGGCAAAGGGCGCTTTAGTTTCGGGGGATACCGCACGGCGAAGGGCAAACACAAAGTCGTCGGCTGTGAGAGGCTCCTCATTGCTCCAGACCGCGTCCTCTCTAAGCTTAAAGGTATAGGTTAAATTGTTATAGATAAAGCTTTCGGAGGCTCCGCATACTATTGAGCCGCTTGCGTTTTTTCGTAAAAGTCCCTCGAAAATATTATTAACTATTGCAAGCTCGGAATCGGTCGAGGCGGTCTGCGGGTCGAGGGTGTAGGGCTGTTCGGGAATTTCAAAATATATAATAGCGTCCTGATAGCTGTCGCCGCAGGCGGAAAGTGCAAACAAAGTTAGCACCGCCAGTATCAGTGAAATCGCCTTTGAAATGCGTTTCATAATCATACCTCGCAAGATGAAATTACACATATTATACTATATTATGCGGTTATTTTCAATCCCCTCTGCGCTAAAAAACGGGCTTTCGGTTATTAATATTGCACGGCGGACAAATAGTATAAAAATAAAAAGAAAAATTTTCTTAAAATTCGTTAAAAAATTGTCGAAAAGGGCTTTTCAAAGCTTGAATTATATGTTATACTACATACGTATATGTAGATTTGGGCATACCGCGTCTTTGGCGACGGTCAAACCGCTATACAATTAATCTGAGGAGGATTCGGTTCATGCAAAAGAAAATCAGTAAGCTCCCCTTTAAGGGGACAGCTGAACAGGAACAGAAGCTGAAGGAAGTAATCGAAGCAAGCCGTCACGATAAGAGCTTGCTAATGTCTGTAATGCAGCAGGCACAGGATATTTACGGTTATCTTCCCATGGAGGTACAGGAAATGATTGCCGAGGGAATGGACGTTCCGCTCGAAAAGGTTTACGGCGTATCAACCTTTTACGCGCAGTTCTCCCTTTCACCTAAGGGCGAGTACAACATTTCGGTCTGTCTCGGTACCGCTTGCTACGTTAAGGGCTCGGGCGATATTTTCAATAAGCTCAGCGAAAAATTGGGCATCGGCGCGGACGAATGTACCGAGGACGGTAGATTTTCCCTTACCGCCTGCCGTTGCATAGGCGCTTGCGGCTTGGCTCCCGTTCTTACCGTTAATGACGAGGTTTACGGAAGACTTACCGTGGACGACGTTGACGGCATACTTGAAAAATACGGAAAATAAATTAAATCTGTCCGAAAGGATAAATCTGTATGAAGATCAGTACCATTAAGGATTTACTCGACGCAAAGGTTATCTGCTGCGAGGAGGGGCTAAGTCGCCACGTTTATTCCGCCTGCGGCAGCGATATGATGAGCGACGTGCTGGCATACGTTAAGGATCAGGCTGTCCTGCTCACCGGGCTTGTCAACTCGCAGGTCATAAGAACCGCGGAAATGATGGATATGAACTGTATCGTTTTCGTTCGCTCTAAAATGCCCACTGCCGAAATGATAGAGCTTGCAAAGGAAAACGGTATGATTATCCTCTCGACCGAAAAAAGAATGTACGAGGCGTGCGGTCTGCTTTACAGCAACGGTCTCGTAGGCAACAGGGTCAAAAATGTCTGAAGCGCTCAAATTCCATTTTGATGTGGACGGGGACGATTTCACTTCGGCAGGAAAGGCGTCGGTTCAGGTCAAAAAGAATTTAAGGCAGTTGGGGCTTTCTCCCGAAACCATACGCCGCGTTTCCATCGCTATGTACGAGGGTGAGATAAATATGGTCATTCACGCGGGCGGCGGCATTGCCGACGTTACCGTAACCGAGGACTGTATTGAAATACTCTTAAGCGATAAGGGACCGGGTATTAAGGACATTGATAAGGCTATGCAGGAGGGCTACTCCACTGCGTCGGACAATATACGTTCCTTGGGCTTCGGTGCGGGAATGGGACTGCCTAATATGAAACGGTATACAGATTATATGGATATTAAATCCACCGTCGGTGTGGGGACCGACATAACCATGAGAGTTAATATTTAAAAAATATTATTTCGGCAGGTTTTTAAAATGAATACATACGAACATTCGGTTCATCTTGAAGTCGAAAAATGCTGTGGCTGTACAACCTGCTTAAAGCATTGCCCGACCGAGGCGATAAGGATAAAGGACGGCCGAGCGGTTATAAATCAGGAACGGTGTATCGACTGCGGCGAGTGTATACGCGTCTGTCCGCATAACGCTAAAAAGGCGGTCTGCGGAAAGCTTTCCGATATGGACGGCTTTAAGTGGAAGATTGCGCTTCCCGCGCCTACGCTCTACGGTCAGTTCGATAATCTTGACGACGTGGACTATGTGCTGGACGGACTTCTTAAAATCGGCTTTGACGACGTGTTTGAGGTTTCCGCCGCGGCGGAGCTGGTAAGCGCCTACACACGGCTTTACCTTAAGACCGAGGGGGTAAAAAAGCCCGCGATAAGCTCGGCTTGCCCCGTGGTGATAAGGCTTATAGCTCTTCGTTTTCCGTCGCTTACCGATAATATAATCCATATGCACCCTCCAATGGAGGTCGCGGCGGCTTTAGCGCGGGAAAAGGCTCAAAAAGAACACCCGGAGCTTAAACCCGAGGAGATAGGCGTTTGCTTTATCTCGCCCTGTCCCGCTAAGTCAAGCTATGTTAAAAACGGCTTTGCGGGTTATAAAAGCAAGGTTGACGTTGTGGTTTCGATAAACGATATTTATTTTCAGCTTATCGCTAAAATGAAGCACGACAGCGAGGTTGAGTCCCTTTCAAACTCGGGGGTTATCGGAATAGGCTGGGCGACCAGCGGCGGCGAGGCTACGGCGATTTTCAACGAAAGCTACCTCGCGGCAGACGGAATCGACAATGTTATACGCGTGCTCGATCAGGTGGAAAACGGAAATATTCCTCCCCTTGAATTTATCGAGCTTAACGCCTGTACGGGCGGCTGTGTCGGCGGGGTTATGACAATGCAGAACCCCTTTATCGCAAAGGCGAGACTGCAAAGTCTGCGGCGTTATCTGCCCGTATCGCTGAATACCCTCTCAAAGGAGGAAAGCGCCTACATCCCCGACGGGTATATCTTTAATGAAATACCCACCTATCACCCCATTTCAAGGCTTAGCGACAGTATGGCGGAATCAATGCGTATGATGGCGGATATTCAAAAGCTTCGCGACGAGCTGCCGGGTATTGACTGCGGCTCCTGCGGCGCGCCTAATTGCAGGGCGTTTGCCGAGGATATAGTAAAGCGCCACGCCCGCCTTGAGGACTGCCTTATAAGGCTAAGTAAGGCGGATAAAAAGAACGGCGGTGAAACAAATGACGGTTGAGGCTTTAAAGGAACACGGCTTTTCGGCGGTGGCTTTGCCCGAGCCTGACAGGGAAATCACGGGCGTTTACATCGGCGACCTGTTAAGCTGGGTAATGGGCAGGGCGAAAAGCGGCGACGCGTGGATAACAATAATGTCAAACATTAATGTTTTGGCGGTCGCCTCCTTGGCGGACACCGCCTGCGTAATCGCGGCGGAGGACGTTGAGATAACCGACGATATAGCAAAAGCGGCGGGAAGTAAGGGAATAAATATCCTTTCCTTTTCGGGCAGCGCCTATGAAGCGGCGGTACTGCTTTATGAATTGCTATGAGGTATTATTACGATTTACACCTTCATTCCTGTCTTTCCCCCTGCGGGGACGACGAGGCTACGCCCGACAGTATTGCGGGAATGGGGGAATTAAACGGGCTTGATATTATGGCGCTTACCGACCATAATACCGCGAAAAACTGTCCCGCGTTTTTTAAGGCGGCGAAAAGGCACGGCATAATACCCTTAGGCGGTATGGAGCTTACCACCGCCGAGGATATTCATATGGTTTGCCTTTTTGACGGGCTTGATAACGCTATGGCGTTCAGCGAATATATCGAGGGCAGAAGAGTTCCGATTAAAAACCGTACCGATATTTTCGGAAATCAGCTTATTTGCGACGACGAGGATAATATAATAGGTACGGAGGAAAATCTGCTTACCAACGCGACGACGGTTACGCTTGACGAAGCGCCCGAGCTTGTAAGTCGCTTTAGCGGGGTTTGCTTTCCCGCCCATATCGACCGTCAGGCAAACGGAATTTTGGCGGTTTTGGGGGATTTTCCCGAAAAGCCGTATTTCCCTGCCTGCGAGGTTCACGACGGTGAAAAGACCGCCGAATACGCCGAAAGGTATCAGAAAAAAACAGTTTCAAGCTCCGACGCGCACTACCTTTGGGATATAAGGGAAAAAAGCACATTTCTTGAGCTTGACTGCCAAAGGGAAAACGCGGCGCGGGCGGTTATCAATTACTTGCGGGGTGAAGTATGAAGGAATTATCCCTTAATATTCTCGACATTGCGGAAAATTCCGTAAAGGCGGGGGCTACCCTTACCGAGATTACGGTCTGTCTCTTATACACATCTCCGAGCCCACGAGACCTCTCTACATC
>CAMCIX010000172.1 GCA_945875045.1 uncultured Clostridia bacterium
GAGATGTAGAGAGGTCTCGTGGGCTCGGAGATGTGTATAAGAGACAGCTATAATCAAGCGGGCTTCGTGACAGTAGAAATCAGCAATATAGTTATCTATTACCTTTTGCCGTAAAAATCGGACGGGATAGGAACGCAAAAAATCGTACCACAAATGCCGTTCTTCCTTTGTCATATTTTTTCGCAGGGCTTTTGCGTTGCAGGTTAGCTTTGTGTTATGCTTGCGCTCCATAATATGTCACTCCCAATTTAGATATTAGATATATCCCCCAGTCACGGCTTCGCCGCGACAGCCCCCTTTAGGCAAGGGGGCCTTTTTGTTAGCATTTTTTCTTTTGTATTGGAAAAACAATTCAAAAACTCTATGCTTTCTTCTTTGATACCATAAGATTTAAAGGAACCAACTATACCTCTGTAAAGCTTACCTTGATTTTTCCTATAAAGAGCTTGCCAGTCTGAATTATCACGCACTCTATTATCTCTAAAAAAGGCAACCACCAAAATCTTATGGTACGGTTTTATATATTTCTTTAAGTGGTCAAAAAGCCACGGAGCATCGATATTATATCGGTCTAATAAAATATTTACCATAACATCACCCATACCATTGTCATACTATATTATCTTATTCATTATAAAATTCAAGCAAAGTATAACATACAATTATTTATTTTTCAATAATTCGGCATAGGGGCTTGAAAAAGGAAAACAATAATGTTATTATTTATCGGGGATTGATATATGTTTAAGCTGTTAAAGTATTTGAAAAATTATATAAAGGAATGTATTTTAGCTCCGTTTTTTAAGCTGACCGAGGCGGTTTTTGAGCTTATCGTGCCGCTTATTGTCGCGGCAATTATCGATAACGGTATAGCGGCGGGAAATAAACCGTACATTCTAAAGATGTGCGGCGTGCTGGGTATTTTCGCGGTGTTGGGGCTTGTCTGCGCTGTTGCGGCGCAGTATTTTGCCGCTAAAGCCGCGGTCGGGTTCTCGGCTAAGGTTCGGCACACCCTCTTTTCCCATATTGGAAAGCTCTCCTTTTCACAGCTGGACGGGTTGGGCGCGCCGACCCTTATAACAAGGCTTACGGGGGACATTAATCAGGTGCAGTCGGGGGTAAATCTTACCTTCCGACTTGTTTTGCGTTCGCCGATTGTGGTTTTCGGCGCGGTTATAATGGCGTTCACGGTGGATATTTCTACCGCCCTTGTCTTTGCGGTCGCCGTACCTATACTGGCGGTTATAATCTTCGCGGTGATGCTGGTCTCGATTCCGCTTTACCGCAGGGTACAGCAAAGACTGGACGGGGTGCTGGCGAAAACCCGTGAAAACCTCTCGGGAACGCGTGTGGTGCGCGCCTTTTGTAAAGAGCAGGAGGAGATCTCCGATTTTAACGCCCGAAACCGCGCCCTTGCCGATATGCAAATAGCGGTCGGTAAAATATCCGCATTTTTAAATCCCGTAACGGTTTTAATAATCAACATATCTATAATCGCGATTATTTATATCGGCGGGCTTAGAGTGAATATCGGCGCGGCGACAAGCGGGGACGTGGTGGCGCAGTATAACTATATGTCGCAGATATTGGTTGAGCTTGTAAAGCTTGCAAATCTTATAATCACCGTCACCAAGGCGGTCGCCTGCGGAAACCGCATACAGTCGGTGCTGGATATTAAGCCCGATATGCCGTCGGGCGAGGTAACCGAGGGCGATTTAAACAGCCCATATGCTGTGGAATTTAATAATGCAAGCCTTTCCTACGGCGGGGGAGAAAACGCCCTTAACAGTATAAACCTTAAAATAAAGCGGGGGCAGACTGTGGGCATTATCGGCTCTACAGGCTCGGGTAAAAGCTCGCTTATAAATCTGATACCTCGGTTTTACGACGTGACGGGCGGAAGTGTGCTTGTAGACGGCGTGGACGTAAAACAATACGACATTACCGCGCTTAGAAATAAAATAGGCGTGGTTTCCCAGAAAAAGGTGCTCTTTAAGGGGACGGTTAGGGATAATATACGTTTCGGAAAGCAAGGCGCAACCGACGGGGAAATATGGCAAGCGTTAGAGACCGCACAGGCAAAGCAGATGATACTCGATAAAACAGGTCGGCTTGATTTTTGTCTTGAGCAGGGGGGTAAAAACCTTTCGGGCGGGCAGAGACAGCGAATGACCATTGCCCGCGCGCTTGTGCGAAAACCCGAAATACTAATACTTGACGATTCGGCAAGCGCCCTTGACTACGCGACGAGCGCGGCGCTTAATAATGCTATTAAAAACACCGATTTTTCACCTACGGTAATAACCGTGTCACAGCGGGTTTCGGCTATTAGAAACGCCGATATTATCGCCGTGCTTGACGAGGGCGAGATGGTCGGTATCGGCACAAATGAGGAGCTTTTAAAAACCTGTGAGGTTTATAGAGAAATCTGCGCTTCACAGCTTGAAAGCGAGGCGGCAAATATATGAAAAACAAATCGGTTTTAAAGCGGGTTTTGTCGGTTATCGGGCATTTTAAAATATCTCTCGCGCTGTCGCTTGTTATTTCGGTCGCAAGTGTTATTCTGACTCTTTATATCCCCGTGCTTGCGGGCAATGCGATAGACGGCATTTCCGCCGCGGGCGGTGTGGATTTTGCCGCCGTAAAAAAGGCGCTTTTCGGTATTTTAATCTGTGCCGTTTTATCTGCAATACTTAACTGGCTTATGACGGTTATTAACAACCGCATTGCCTATAACACCGTGCGGGAGCTAAGAGATCGCGCCTTTTCGCATTTGCAGGTTTTGCCCGTCGCCTTTTCGGACGCGCACCCACACGGCGACATTGTAAGCCGTGTAATCGCCGACGCCGAGCAGTTTGCGGACGGCTTGATTTTAGGCTTTTCACAGCTTTTCACGGGGGCTGTAACGATTATAGTAACCCTTGTCTTTATGCTTACTATTTCACCGCTTTTGGCTTCTGTAGTCGTGGTATTAACCCCGCTTTCGCTCTTTACCGCGCGGTTTATAGCCAAAAGAAGCTACGATATGTTTAAAAAGCAGTCGGAAACGCGGGGAGAGCAGACGGCGTTTATAAACGAGATGATAACGGGACAAAAGACCGTTCAGGCGTTTTCGCGGGAGAAAAAAGCGGTGGAGGATTTTGACGAGGTCAACGAGCGTCTTCGCCGATACTCGTTAAAGGCAATCTTCTTTTCCTCTCTTACAAACCCGACAACGCGGTTTATCAACAACATTATTTACGCGGTTGTGGGGCTTGTAGGCGGAATTTTCACGGTGAACAGCGTAATAACGGTGGGCGGCTTTGTAAGCTTTCTTGCCTATTCGAACCAGTACACAAAGCCCTTTAACGAAATTTCGGGGGTCATTACCGAGCTTCAAAACGCGCTTGCTTGCATAGCGAGGATATTTGAGCTTATCGACGAGCCGCCGGAAGTCTCCGACAGCGGGAACAGCTCGCTTGATAATCCAAAGGGAGAGGTTTCCTTTAACAATGTTTCCTTTTCATATGATAAAAATAAAAAGCTTATCGAGGGCTTTGACTTTTTCGCACCGGCAGGTAAAAAAATTGCCGTGGTAGGTTCTACGGGCTGCGGCAAAACCACACTTATAAACCTGCTTTTGCGGTTTTACGACGTCGATAAAGGCAGTATAACCGTGGACGGCGAGGACATTAAAAATATCACCCGCGAAAGCCTTAGAAAGCATTTCGGAATGGTGCTTCAGGACACCTGGATAAAAAAGGGTACTGTAAGGGAAAATATCGCCTTCGGAAAGCCCGACGCGGCCGATGAGGAAATAATTGCCGCCGCCAAAGCCGCCCGCGCCCACGGCTTTATAAAACGCCTTAAAAACGGGTACAATACCGTAATAGGCGACGACGACGGGCTCTCGGAGGGTGAACGCCAGCTTTTATGTATCGCAAGAGTAATGCTAATGAAGCCGCCTATGCTTATTCTTGACGAGGCGACCTCTTCAATCGACACCCGCACCGAAATTAAGGTGCAGGACGCCTTTTTAAGGCTTATGGAGGGCAGAACCTCCTTTGTCGTGGCGCACAGGCTTTCAACAATACGGGACGCCGACTGCATACTCGTTATGAAGGACGGCAGGGTGTACGAGCAGGGAACCCACGAGGAATTGCTAAATAAAAACAGCTTTTACACTAAGCTTTACAATAGTCAGTTCGCGCAAGGAACGTAAAAAATCGGGGTTTGTGGAGATGATTAAAAAATAGCCTCCCAAGCCTTACGGGAGGGCGACCGCCGAACGGCGGTGGAGGGATATATTTAGGTTTCTTCAGACCTAAATATCCCCCAGTCACGGCAAGCCGTGCCAGCGTCTCGGCTGCCGCCTCGGTCGGTGCTGTTGCTTCTGGGCGGTGTCCACCG
>CAMCIX010000173.1 GCA_945875045.1 uncultured Clostridia bacterium
TCCGGTTTCCTGTGTGTTTTCTATGTAACCGGTTGCCCGGAAGAAGTCATCATAATCTTCTTTCGAGCAACCTTTAATGAAGATATGACAGTGACGCTCATCATTTTCATCGGTAATATAAATGCGCTCCACAAAGGTCTGTATCAGCGTTACAAGCACAACGGGTGCGGCGTTTTCAGCATACTTTCCGAAGGAGAGCAGCCGTTCTTTTATTTCTTCAATATCTCGGATAGCATACATCTGACTTTGTCTGCTGTCCTCTAATTTTTGCAGTAGCGTTTCTGTTTCGGAAAGCTCATCGGTCAGCGCCTTTACATCCTCCTGAATAAAGCGTTTCAGGCTGTTATCCGCTTCCCGAAGATTTTTCACCTGATTGGCTATTGCCGTTTCAAGCTGTGCCTTCTTCTTTCTGAGGTCGGACAGCTCTTTTTCATTCTGCGATGAGCAGAAAATATCAGACGCTTTCTGATTGAGAAGTTTTTCAAAGTATTCGCTGTCCTCATCGGCAAGGTGGGATAACTGTTGCACAACAAATTCATCAAGCAAAACGCCGTCTACAGCCCGAAAAGTACATTCGCCTACACGGTAGCCGGGACAAACATACTTGAATCTCGGTTTGCCGTTAGTCCAGCGGTTGGATTCGGAGATAACCCGCAGGCGTTTCCCGCAATGCGGGCAGTAGACCAGTCCTGCAAGTAAGGCGTTGGTCTTTCGGTGCGGACGGTTGTATTTCTCGGCAATATCGTCCAGCATATTCTGCGTGTCGATCCATTGCCGGCTTGAAATAAAGCCCTCGTGTCTGCCGACCGAGATGATCCATTCGGAAAGCGGCTTTGTTGACATCAACTGCACAAACTTCGGTGAAATAAAGGGGGTGCTAAAAAAGTGGTTTCCCGTGCGGCAAGAGATGTTCACGCAAAATTCCTTCTGCGAAACGGTGCGGATGAAATCGTATATCCTGAAAATCAGCTCGCCGATTGGACGGCTATCCGCTATACCGCCGACCATATCCTCGATTACATAGAGCTTGACAGCGATCATGCGATTTTTGAAATTGCCGTACCCGAAAAATGGATAGGAAAGACAGTTATTGAAGCAGATGTGCGTAAAAAGCACGGTATCAATATTATGGCAATTAAACGCGACGGTAAAATTAATCTGAATTTTGCGCCCGAAACAAGCTTTATACCGGGCGACACCATTTTAGTGCTGGGCGACACCAAAAACATACAAAAGTGTTTTCACATATAAATTCCGAAAGAAGACGGGAAGTATGAAAGAATTATTGTTAGTGTGCGCAGTGGCGGCCATCATTGTGTTCGGTTACTTTATAATGAAAAAGCTTGACGCATTTTTAGAAAATAACCGCCGCTTAATTGACGCTGAAATCGCAAAAAACAGTCTTTATCTTGCGTTTGATAATCCTATGATATTGGATTCGCTGATGCCGCTGTTTGAAAAGTTTTCAAAAGCAAATCCGAATTGTCAGCTTCATTTCCTGTTTGGAAATACAGAGGATATATATGATAAGCTAAACAAAAATCGCATTGACTTTGGCTTTATAGAAAATAATGCTTCTGCAAATGATGATACCTACAACTGTCTTATCATTTCTGCAAAGCAAAACAGTATTATCTGCGAGAAAACAGGATGTACGATAGAACCGCTGAATCCTTCAGAAACTCAGACCGCTGTGATATGGAAAAGAACCTCAAGCAACGCCTTTGTCGATAGCTTTTCAGATTTGCTTTTGCTAAATCAAGCGGCGATCAATGCGGAATAAATAAAGTAGAAAAAACCTTCATACTGTGATATAATAAAGAGCGGAAAGGAGGAGCTATGATGCAATACTTTATTGACTCAAAAGACGGGAGTCTGCAAGCCGACCAAAACGGCGGCGATAAAAAGCCGTTTTTTACGGTTATGAGTACGGCGGAATTTCACGAATGTAAGGAACAACTGCCGTATTATAAAGAACTTCTTCACTGCCTCGGATCAATTCGTTATTGTAAGGCAGAGGTTTTCAAAAACTGCATCATCGGAACCTTACGCCTGCCTCAAAAAAGCGAACAGCGTTCACCGCAACTTTCTTTCGCTTTTTATTTAACGGGACAGTCGCTCTTATTTGTCGAAGATGTAGGCGATTTGAAATTATGGGTAGATAAACGGATAGGTATGCTTCAGGAACTGAACAGTCCGGCTCAGCTTCTTTTGCAGTTTATGGAGCAAATGATAGAGGATGATGTTCTCTATCTTTCTCACATAGAGTCAGAAACAGAGAAAATGGAAGAAAATATCAGCTCGGGCGGTTCGGCAGACTTTTTCCCGTTGCTTACAAAACACAGGCAAAAGCTGTCCGAATTAAACGCTTACTATGAACAACTGACGAATATCGGAGAGTTGTTTCAATCCCACGCGTGTTCTTCATTTGCAGACGATACCGGGGACTGGGATAAATTTGCCCATCGTGCCGAGAGATTGCAAAATCATGTTCAGTTGCTTCGTGAAAATATGCTTCAGCTTCGTGAGCTTTATCAGTCAAAGCAGGACGCACGGCAAAATAAAATTATGGGGCTTCTCACAATCGTCACCACCTTCTTCCTGCCGCTTACTTTAATCACGGGATGGTATGGAATGAACTTTGCCTATATGCCTGAGCTTAAATGGCGGTACGGTTACCCGGTTGTAATACTTGTTGCACTTATTATTGCAATCGTAGAATTTATTTACTTCAAAAGGAAAAAATTCTTTTAATTTCGCTCTCTTAAAATATGAGACTTACAGGAGGTGTTTTTATGGACGAAACAAGGCAAAGCCCGGAACAGATTTTAAAGCAAATTAAAAAGGAAGAGAAAAACCTTAATCGCGGGCATTTGAAAATATTTTTCGGATATGCCGCAGGCGTAGGAAAAACCTATGCAATGCTTAAAGCCGCACATGCGGCAAAGAGGCGCGGTATTGATGTCGTTGCAGGTTACATTGAACCGCACGCCCGCCCGCAGACCTCCGCGCTTGTAAATGGATTGGAATGTCTTCCGAATCTTATTTCGGAATATAACGGAATTACTCTTTCGGAATTTAATCTTGACGCAGCCCTTGCCAGACACCCACAGTTAATCCTTGTGGATGAGCTTGCCCATACCAATGCGCCCATGTGCCGACATACAAAGCGTTATCAGGATATTGAAGAGCTGCTTAATTCGGGAATAGATGTTTATACCACGGTAAATGTTCAGCATATCGAAAGTCTTAATGACACCGTTGCGTCTATAACGGGCATTATGGTACACGAGCGTATCCCCGATTCGGTGTTTGACAACGCAAGTCAGGTTGAGCTTGTCGATATTGAACCGCAGGAATTGATTGATCGTCTGCAAGCCGGAAAGATCTATAAACCAACCCAGGCCGAGCGTGCTACAGAAAATTTCTTTACCGTGGAAAATCTTACGGCGCTTCGGGAAATTGCCTTGCGCCGCTGTGCCGACAGGGTGAATTTGCTTACAGAAACCGTCAGAACGAAAAGCCGAAGCGATTATCATACCGACGAGCATATCCTTGTCTGCCTTTCGTCGTCGCCCTCCAATGCGAAAATCATCCGCACCGCCGCCCGAATGGCAAATGCCTTTAAGGGAGCTTTTACCGCACTGTTTGTGGAAACTCCGGATTATAAGGTGTTGTCCGAGGAAGATGTAAAGCGACTGCGGAGCAATATGCGTCTTGCGGAACAGCTCGGCGCTAAAATCGAAACCGTGTACGGGGAAGATATTTCCTATCAAATTGCCGAATTTGCAAGGCTTTCAGGGGTTTCAAAAATCGTAATAGGAAGAAACTCCGCAACCCGAAAGAGCATATTTTCTAAACCCACTCTTACAGAAAAACTGATTGCAAACGCTCCGAATTTGGATGTGCATATCATACCCGATACCGACGGAAAAAGCGCCGCATAAGGCGGTCGATACTCCAAAGTGAATAGGTGATATCTGCTCTCGGCGTTTTTATCCAACTGCGCCTGCACGATTTCCTTTGTAAAACCGATATTTGCAAGCCTAACGGAACGCTCCCAGTGTTTCGCTTTCACGAAAAACCGCACGGGGTCAAGCGTATATCCGAGCGAATATAACTGGCTCTCAAATTCTCTCGGAGAGGTTGCAAAAGTCAGGCAATATTCCACATCCTCACGAAGATAGTCCCGATGTGTTTTCTTGCCGGCTTTGTGCCGCAAATAATCTTTTTTGTTTCCACCGTAGAAACTGCTGTTTTCAAGAACGGATAAACCGTATTCCCGACATATTTCGTCAGATACTTTGCGAAGCTCCTTGTGATCGCCGATTTTGTTTTGAAACTTTGTACCGTCCTTAAAT
>CAMCIX010000174.1 GCA_945875045.1 uncultured Clostridia bacterium
CACACTGCATATCGTCGGCAGCGTCAGATGTGTATAAGAGACAGGGATTTAATTAAAAAAGAAAAGATAAGCTCAGACAGCGGCGTTTTGTTCGTAAACGATGGCAGCCGCGACCGCACATGGGAGCTGATAAGCGAGGCTTATAAATCAAGCGAGTATGTCTACGGGCTTAATTTGGCGGGAAATGTCGGTCATCAGAACGCCCTGCTTGCGGGACTTAACACCGTTAAGGATATTTGCGATATGTCGGTAAGCATTGACGCCGATTTGCAGGATGACGTTAATGTTATCGAAGAGATGGTTGACAAATATTACGAGGGAGCGGATATTGTTTACGGTGTTAGAAACGAGCGTAAAACCGATTCATTTTTTAAACGTTTTTCCGCCCAATCGTTTTATAAGTTTATGTCGGCAATGGGGGTTAAGTCGGTATATAATCACGCGGATTTCCGCCTTATGAGTGCGCGCGCAATGAAAGAGCTTTCCCTATACAAGGAGCGCAATCTATTCCTGCGCGGTATTGTGCCTAAAATCGGCTATAAAACCGACTGCGTTTACTATGCTCGAAAGCCGCGCACGGCGGGGGAGAGCAAATATCCCCTTAAAAAAATGCTTTCCTTTGCATTAGACGGAATTACCTCCTTTAGCATTAAGCCGATTAAGCTGGTTGCTGTATTCGGTGCTGTTATTATAGCCTGTTCGGTTATTGCTTTTATTTATACGCTTGTTTCTTATTTTTTAGGTCGCACGGTTCCGGGCTGGTCCTCGCTCATGATTTCGATATGGTTCTTAGGCGGCGTACAGCTTTTTTCCTTGGGAATCGTCGGGCAGTATGTCGGCAAAACCTATATTGAAAGCAAGGAACGCCCGCGTTATAACATAGAGGAATTTTTAAATCATGATAAAGATTAAGGAGTACTTTAAAAAATACAGGGAAATTATTTTATACCTGTTTTTCGGCGGCTGTACTACCCTTGTAAATATCGTTTCGTATTATATCTGTTCACGTATCGGAATGTCGACGGCGTTAAGTACGGTTATCGCGTGGGTGCTTTCGGTATTGTTTGCGTATGCTACTAACCAAAAATTCGTGTTTTTAAGCAAATCGACGGGACTTGCGGCAATACTAAAGGAAACGGCGGGTTTCTTCTTTTGCCGACTTGCGACGGGACTGCTTGACCTTGCGATAATGGTAGTGTTTGTGGACGTTTTGCATTTTAACGGTATGTTAATTAAAATACTTTCAAATGTTATAGTTATAATTTTGAATTATCTTGCAAGCAAGCTGATGATTTTTAAGAATAAAACCTGATACAAAAAGCAACCCCCGCGGATTTTAGTCCCGCGGGGGTATTTGAATTTATTTAATTAATCGCGCTTTTTAAAGCCGCGGCGTTCTCTTGAGCCGTCACGTCTTGCGGGGCGGGGCTGGGGTACGTCGTCCGCGTCGGGCTCGACAACCGCGCCGTTAACCTCTACAAGGGCGTCCCTGCGGGAGAGGTTGATTCTGCCCTGATCGTCAATCTCGGTAACCTTAACGATAACCTGATCGCCTACGTTTACAACGTCCTCAACCTTTTCAACGCGCTTAACGTCAAGCTTTGAAATGTGGACAAGTCCCTCTTTTCCGGGGGCGATTTCCACAAACGCGCCGAAGGTCATAAGTCTTGTGACCCTACCGCTGTAAATGCCGCCGATTTCGGGGTCGTTGGCAATAAGCTCAACAATCGAAATTGCCTGCTTAGCCTTTTCGATATCAAGACCCGAAACGTAAACGTGACCATCTTCCTCAATATTAATCGTGCAGTCGCACTGCTCCTGAATCGACTGGATAACCTTGCCCTGCTTGCCGATAACATCACCGATCTTATCGGGGCTAATCTGGGTTGAAACCATCTTAGGCGCATACTTTGAAAGCTCGGCTCTCGGCTCGGGGATACATTTAAGCATTACCTCGTCAAGAATGTAATCCCGTGCCTTGTGGGTCTTTGCAAAGGCTTCCTTAATGATTTCGGGGGTAAGACCGTGAACCTTTAGGTCCATCTGAATTGCGGTAATACCCTTGTGCGTACCGGCAACCTTAAAGTCCATATCGCCGTAAAAGTCCTCAAGACCCTGAATATCAACCATTGTCATAAAGTCGCCGTAAACGCCGTCGTCGCCTGTGATAAGACCGCAGGAAATACCCGCAACGGGAGCCTTAATCGGTACGCCCGCCGCCATTAGCGCAAGCGTAGAGCCGCAGATTGAGCCCTGAGAGGTAGAGCCGTTAGAGGAAAGCACCTCGGACACAACGCGGATAGCATATGGGAACTCGTCAACGCTCGGAATAACCGGAACAAGCGCCTTTTCGGCAAGCGCGCCGTGACCGATTTCGCGGCGGCCGGGACCCCTTGACGGCTTTGTTTCGCCGACAGAATATGAGGGGAAGTTGTAGTGGTGGATATATCTCTTAGAAACCTCTTCGTCAAGTCCGTCAAGCTTCTGCGCGTCGCTTACGGGGGCTAAGGTCGCAACCGAGAGAACCTGGGTCTGTCCCCTTGTGAACATACCCGAGCCGTGAACGCGGGGAAGAATGTCAACCTGTGCGTTAAGGGGACGGATTTCGTCGATTCCTCTGCCGTCTACGCGCTTTTTCTCGTTCTTAAGCCAGTCTCTTACAACGTGCTTCTGAACAAGGTACATAATCTCCTCGATTTTACCCTCACAGCCCTCGAACTTCTCGTCGAACTTTTCGTGAACGGCGTTATAAATAGGCAGGAGCGCCGCGTCGCGGACGGTTTTATCGTCGGTGTCAAGCGCCTTTTTAACGTCTTCAATGCAGAAGTCCTCAATTTCCTTGAAGATTTCGGGGTCGGGGTCGTTGGATTCAAATTGGAACTTAGGCTTGCCGATTTCAGCTACAATTCCGTTAATAAACTTAACGATTTCCTTGTTAGCCTCGTGACCCGCCATAATGCAGTCAAACATAAGCTCGTCCGAAATTTCGTTAGCGCCCGCCTCTATCATAGCCACCAAGTCCTCGGTTGAGGAAACTGTAAGGTTAAGGTCGGATTTTGCGCGCTGTTCTAAATCGGGGTTAATTACGATTTCGCCGTCAACAAGACCGACGTTAACGCTCGAAATAGGTCCTGCCCACGGAATATCCGAAATAGCGATAGCCGCGGAAACGCCGATAGCGGCGGCAACCTCGGGCGAGCAGTCGGGGTCAACCGACATAACGGTGGCTACAACCGAGCAGTCGTTGCGCATATCCTTAGGGAACAGCGGACGTATAGGACGGTCGATACAGCGGGAGGCGAGTATAGCCTTTTCGCTGGCTCTGCCCTCGCGCCTTGTAAAGGAGCCGGGGAGACGGCCTACCGCGTACATCTTTTCCTCATAATCAACCGAAAGGGGGAAGAAGTCAACCCCCTCGCGCGGCTTTGCGGAGGCGGTAACGGTGCAGAGTACCTTTGTCTCGCCGTAGGTCGCCATAACCGCGGCGTTTGCTAATTGCGCCATCATACCTGTTTCGAGCTTTAAGGGTCTGCCCGCAAGGGTGGTTTCGTAAACCTTGTAGTTTTCAAACATACTTAAAAATCTCCTTATAAATTATTTTCTAAGAGATTTTCGGTTAGCAATAAATCCAACATCCGAAAAATTCAGGCGCTCGATTTACCGCTAAACCGCGAAAATCTCTATTTTACATTTACAATAAGGCAGACCGAACAAAACGCCGATCTGCCTTTAGTGTACGGATTACTTACGGATGCCGAGCTTTTTGATAATTGCACGGTATCTTTCAATATCGTTTTTCTGCAGGTAAGCGAGAAGGTTTCTTCTGTGACCTACCATTTTGAGAAGGCCGCGATAGGAATGGCGATCCTTCGGGTGAACCTTTAGGTGAGCGTTAAGCTCGTTGATTCTGGTGGTGAGAAGCGCAATCTGCACCTCGGGAGAACCTGTGTCGCCCTCGTGAATTGCGTAATCCTTCAAAATCTGCTGCTTTAATTCCTTAGTCATTTTTTTCACTCCTTTAAAATCTCATCCGTCAACCAAGCGAAAGGCCGAAGTGACTCCCCAAAAAGGGCGGACGCCAAAGGCTTAGTACGCGGTAGCCTTAACATTATATCACAAGAGTTTACAAAAGTAAAGCTTTTTTTATTGGGAAGGGGCTGTAAAAAAACGCAGCAACTTCAAAGGCGGATTAATTAAGCAAAAATAAAATAAACAAGCTTGGCAAAAGCACGAAAATAAGGCCTTGCAAAGCTCGTTTGCTTTTTAAGAGACAAATCGGGGTTTGTAGGGGTACTTGAAATAGGTAAACCTCGGCTCCCTCTGACGAGGGTGACTCCCCACAGTGTGGGGAGATGTCAC
>CAMCIX010000175.1 GCA_945875045.1 uncultured Clostridia bacterium
CTATTTTATTTCGTTCCTCTTCTCGCTTTACTTTGTTCGGTTTTTTGGGTGCGAGTTATAATTGATTTGAAGCAATCGGTTTCCCCCGGTTGCTTTTTCTTTTCTTTTTGCATTTTCAACATTGCCGCAATTGAATTTTTGTATTTTTTGTTCAATTCACTTATTTTTTGACTGGTGATTGACATTTTTAAATAAATATGTTAAACTTATGACATAATTTGAATGTTTAAAGTAAAGAGTATATTAACAGTTAGGAGAGCTCATTGAAATGAATGGTCAAACCAAAGCCTCTGATGATTATAATGTGATAGATCTGCTCCACATTGCAAAAGCGCTTTGGCAAAGGGCGTGGATTATTGTGCTTTCGGCATTAGTTGCCGCAGGCATTGGATTTTCTGTTTCAGCCTTTACAATTGCACCGAAGTATTCCTCGCAGATAATGCTTTATGTTAATAACAGCTCGGTTTCGCTTGGAAATACGACCTTCAGCATAAGCTCGGCAGACTTAACCGCCTCGCAGAGCCTTATCAAAACCTATGCCGTTATACTAAATAACCGCACTACTCTTGAAAAAGTAATTGATAAAACGGGAGTTCCGTATACATACGGTCAGCTTTCCTCGATGATAAAGGCTGAATCGGTAAATGACACCGAGGTAATGCGGGTCACGGTTGTTTCAGAGGATCCTTATGAGGCCGCCAAAATAGCAAATTCTATTGCCGAATTGCTTCCTGAGAGAATTGCCGAAATTATGGACGGTTGTTCGATGGAGGTAATTGATTCGGCGATTCCCAATACCAATAAAATTTCGCCTAATATCACAAAGTACACGGCACAGGGCTTTATTATAGGATTTTTGATTGCCGCGGGCATACTTACGGTTCTTGCAATTATGGACGATACAATTCACGATGAGGATTATATCATTAATACCTATGACTATCCGCTGCTTGCCGTAATTCCCGACCTGTCAACCGCAGACTCTACCAAATACGGCTATCGCCAGACCGCAAAGAAGCAGTAAAGGAGGCGTTCGTCATGTTTAACCGAAGAAAAAAGCAACAATCGCATTTTACGGCGGGGGACAGTAAAAAGCTATTCCAAAAAAATATGGATTTTACCGTTTCGGAGCAGTATAAGCTTTTGAGGACGAATCTTTCCTTCACCCTGCCCGAGGACGTTAAATGTCCGATCATAGGCGTGACTAGCTCTATGAGGGGCGAGGGCAAAAGCACAACGGCGGTAAACCTTTCCTATGCTCTTGCACAGAGCGGTAAAAAGGTGCTCCTTATTGACGGCGACCTGCGCCTGCCGAGCGTTGCTAAGAAAATGAAGCTTGAAAATACCAAGGGACTTTCAAATATGCTTTTCGACTATGACAGTCAGCAGCTTGAGGAGTATAAATCGCAGTATTTAGACAACTGGTATATCGTTCCCGCGGGCGAGCTTCCGCCGAATCCCTCGGAGCTATTAGGCTCGCGCAAGCTGGGACGGCTTTTAGACCGCCTATCGGAAAGCTTCGATTACATTGTGATCGATTTCCCGCCTGTAAACATCGTGTCCGACGCGCTTGCCGCTTCAAAGCATATTACCGGAATGATTCTTGTTGTAAGAGAGGATTATACCGAGAAAAAGGAGCTTGAGGCATGTATACGCCAGCTAAAGCTTTCGGACGTCAATGTTCTGGGCTGTCTCTTCAACGGCGCAAAATCAGGCAAAAACTCCTACGGCAAGTATAAAAAATACTATAAATCATATTATTCGAGAGCCTGAAGGCAATGATAGACATACACAGCCATATTTTGCCAGAGCTTGACGACGGTAGCTCAAGTGTTTCGGAAAGTCTTTTGATGCTCGGCGAAATGCGGCGGCAGGGTATTAAAATTGTTGCCGCGACCCCGCATTTTGAGGGTCACCGCGAGACTGTTAACAGCTTTCTCGAACGCCGCGCCAAATCCTTTGAGGCGCTTTCCGAAGCCAACACGGAGGAGTTGCCGCAAATAAGGCTCGGCGCGGAGGTTTTATATTTCGAGGGCGTCAGCCGAATGGAGGGACTTAAAAGCCTTTGCATAGAGGGCACCGACCTTTTATTGCTTGAAATGCCTGTTACAAAATGGTCCTCCTACATATTAAGCGAAACCGTAAATCTTGCCCGTTCGGGCGAGTTTAGGCTTGTGATAGCACATTTTGAGCGATGTATTCCCGCACAAAAGCGGGGTATGCTTGATTATCTGCTTGAAAACGACCTGCTTATTCAGGCAAACGCCTCCTATTTTTTGGAGCGCCGCACCAAAAGAAGGGCGATTTCGCTATTAAAGAAAAATAAAATTCACTTTCTCGGCTCCGACTGTCATAATATGAAGGAGCGGGCGCCCAGGCTTTACGCGGCATATAATCTTATAGGCAAAAAGCTCGGGGAGCATTTCACCGATGAAATGCGGAGCTTTGCATATGATATGTTCTCCGCCGAAGAACGGCAGTACATATCGCAGAACCAATAAACGAATATTATTTTGGAAGGATGTTATTTATGAAAAAAACATTTGCCTTAGTTGTAACAGTTATCTTAATGCTTTCCGCCTGCATTCCCGCGTTTGCGGTTAACGGCAGCTTTACGGGGAGCCCGACTAACAATTCAGCCCCCACCTTAGTAGGCGTAAGCAGCACGGTACCGGGATTTAACGGCAACCTTGTTTTGACCCCCTACAAAAACCGCAACAACCTGTCTGTGGCACAAAAGCAGCAGTTAGAGACCTCTTACAAGCAAATTTCCGAAGCTTCCGAGCTTACCGCAATCGTTCCCGAAATTAAGACCGTTGCGGCGAACGCAAAGGTTGAGGTTAAGGATCTTGCCGTAAGCGACCTTTTCTTTGCCGACGTTGAAGGCACAGCGGTTGCAGACCAGTCCGGAAAATATACAATCACAATGAAGTGCGATAATCTCGATAAGTTCGTATCCCTCTTATGCTTTAGCGACGGTAAATGGACCGTTATAGAGGACGCAAAGGTTGATTCCAACGGAAACCTTGTATTCACCACCGACGTTCTCGGTGCTTTCGCAACCGTTGTATCGACCGAAGGCTCCGGCGCAGTAAAGCCCCAGATGGGCGAGCAATTCCCCTGGGCTTATGTTGTTGTAGCCGGTGTTTCCGCCGTTGCTCTTATTGTTCTTGCCGTTGCTGCGGTAAAACTTAAGAAAAAGGGATAAAGGTAGCTTCAAGTGAACGGGAAGAAAAAGGATCGAAGAAGCTATTTAAAATACGCCGCCTTTGTTATGGCGCTGACATTGTTCGTTTCTACTGCCTTGCTGCTTTTGAACCTATGGGAAAAGCGGCAGGGCATTTTCCCCATACAAGAGGTTGACGGCAGTCTGCGCGAAACAGTTGAGCTTGACGGTAAAAGCTATGTACTTAACGGGGACATAGAGACCCTGCTTGTAATGGGGCTTGATAAATTCGAGGGTGAAACCGACGACGCATCGTATACCAACAACCAACAGGCGGATTTTTTGATGCTTTTTGTATTTGATAACAAAAGGGCTGAATGTACCGCGGTGCAGATTAACCGTGATACAATGACCGGTATTAACATACTGGGAGTTGCGGGGCAAAAAATCAATACCGCGACAAGGCAGATCGCTTTGGCACACACCTACGGAAACGGCAGGCAGGTAAGCTGTCGAAATACGGCGGACGCCGTTTCAGGCTTGCTGTACGGCGTTAAAATAGACAATTACCTTTCGGTTACTATGGACGCGGTGCCTGTTTTCAACGACCTTGTTTCAGGGGTTACCCTTGAGGTGCTGGACGATTTTACGGGCATAGACGATACACTTGTAAAGGGTGAGACGGTTACCCTGATGGGTGTTCAGGCGCTCCGCTATGTCCGTTCGCGCTACGGTATGGAGGACAGCACCAACGAGCATAGAATGAAGCGCCAGCAGCAGTATATCCGCGCGCTTTACGAAAAGACCAAGGAAACCGCAGAGCAGGACGAGGGCTTTATTGCAGAGACGAGCCTTAAGCTTTCGGATTATACGGTTTCCAACTGTACGGTTAATCAGCTTGAAAATGTCTTCAAAAAAATTTCCTCATATAAATTTAACGGGATTAAAAATATTGAGGGCAAATCGCAAAAGGGCGAGGAATTTATTGAGTTTTATCCCGATGAAGCCTCCCTTAAAAGTATGGTTGTGGAGCTGTTCTATAAGCCGGAGAATTAATTAAACAAGCTCGGCAAAAGCACGAAAATGAAGCTTTTGCCGAGCTTGTTTTGATTGGTTCTTTTGCAAAAATTGGGGTCTCATTTGGCTCCCTCTGACGAGGGAGCTGG
>CAMCIX010000176.1 GCA_945875045.1 uncultured Clostridia bacterium
GGGCTTAACCTTGCTTAAATGGGCGCTGAAGGTAATAATAAAACAGATTTTTAACAGCTCGGAGGGCTGAAAGGTGGTTATTCCGAGATCGAGCCACGCCTTATCGTCGGTACCCTCGGGCGCAAAGCCGATAAAAAAGGTCAAAATTACGGGCACAAGTCCCACGACCGCCGCTATATACCAATGCTTAAGCATTTTTTCATAATCTATCGCAGAAATTATTACCGCGGCGACAACTCCCATAACCGTACAAAAAAGCTGAATTATAACAGGTCGGTAATTTTCAAGATAAAAGGTTGCGGAAAAAACCGCCACACAGCCGTAAAGACCGGTAAAAATGCAAAGAATAAGTAAAATCTTATCGGACTCTCGGATAAAATCCGCAATCCGTGCCAAAAAGCTTCGCAAAAAACGCACTCCTTTCATAGGGAATAATTACAATTATTAAAGCTTTTTACATCCACTATTATATTGCATTTTGCGACATTTTTCAAGTGTGGCTTTAATTTTTATCCGTCCCGAAAGGCTATTCATATTCCTCTGCCGCAGACAGTATATAACCGTCCGATTTTTCGGTTATAAAGCAGAATCCGTCATATCGGCTTAAAAGCTTATAATCGGTAGCTACAAGCTCGGTTTTCGCCGCTTCGGCGAGTATTCCGCCCTTTGCCTTTATGTAAGCTTCCTTCCTTGTCCAAAGGGTATAAAAACGATTATCGCGGTCGCACTCGTTTACGTATTCGCTCTCCCTCGGGGTAAAAAGCATATACCTTTCCCGCCTATTAAAGCTTCCGATTTGCTCTATATCAACTCCAACGGGAAAATCCGAAACAGCGCAAACCGCAAAATCTCGCGAATGTGAGATACTGAAAAAGCAAAAATCAAGGACGGGCTTTCCGTTTTCATTATATCTTAAAGTAAATTCTTCCCTGCCGTAGAGCTCTTTTATCATTTTTTTAAGCAAAAACCGCCCCGCAAGAGTACGCTTTTGGTCGTCGGGACGGTAATTTTTTATTCTTTCGGCGGTTTCGGGAAAAAATTCCGCAATTTCGGAATACTCCTTGTGCGACAAACCGCCGATATTA
This sequence comes from uncultured Clostridia bacterium, assembly GCA_945875045.1. GTDB lineage: Bacteria > Bacillota > Clostridia > Oscillospirales > Acutalibacteraceae > UBA737. The sequence goes on from CAMCIX010000176.1 coordinate 1,086, forward strand.
ATTTTTTCAAGTTTCATCAGGAAATATCCGCGTTTTTGTAGAGGTAATCGAGGGCTTTTTCGTTGACCGCGAGATACTCAAAATAAAAATCGCCGTAAAACTCCTTGATTTCGTCCTCGGATACCCCGCTGTAGCCCTTTACGGTCTCGTCAAGCTGAGCCTGTATCTCCTTGTCTGTAACACCCAACTTTTCCTTATCAAGCACCGCGTAAAGCACCATCTGCTCCTCCATTAAGGGCTTTATCTGCTCGTCGGTAACGCTCGCCTTAAAATCGTCCTCGGTTTGGTTGTTATAGCTTAGATATGTTGCAAGGTCAATGCCGTAGCTGCTTTGAACATTCTTATCAAGCATATTTTTATAGGCGGTGTAAATCGTCTCGGTATCCTTTTCGGGATAGTTCTTAATTTCGGAATTTGCCTTTAGGGTATCAAGCAAATAATTCTTTACCGCGCGCTCGGTTACGTCAGCCTCGTAGGCGTCAAGGGTGTCAAAATCAAGCTCCTTATAATAGTCCTCCGGCTTTCTTTCCTCGTCGGTCTTGACATAGTTTATCTTAACGGTAAAGACAACCGCCTTGCCCGCAAGGTCTGTACTCTGGTAATCCTCGGGGAAGGTTAAGTTGAGGTCTACCGTATCGCCAATTTTTTTGCCGATAAGTCCGCTTTCAAAGCCCTCAATAAAGGATCCGGAGCCTATTTTCAAATCATAGCCCTCAGCCGTGCCGCCGTCAAACGCCACGCCGTCCTTTTTGCCCTCGTAGTCGATATTTACGGTGTCGCCGTCTGCTACCTCGCCCTCGGTCTTTTGAACATACAAATCGTTGCTATAAATATCCGAGGAAATCACTTCGTCGTAAAATTCCTTAAAGGTATCCGACTTTGTATCGACGGGGATATTTTTATAATCGCCCAGCTCAATATACTTTGAAAGCTTATCGTTGTAAAGGATTCTCGCTTCGTTTTTTCCACAGCTCGCAAGCATTGACAATGTAAATACGGCAAGTATTAGGGATATAATTCTTTTCATTTCAAAACTCCTAAACATTCTGTAATTCGCCTTTAGACGAAGCCTTTAAATAGGCGTTGATAAATCCGTCCAAATCGCCGTCCATAACCGCGTTTATATTGCCCGATTCAAAGCCCGTGCGGTGGTCCTTTGCCATAGTGTAGGGCATAAAGACGTATGAGCGTATCTGCGAGCCCCAGGCGATTTCCTTTTGAACGCCCTTTATATCCTCGATTTTTTCGAGGTGCTCCCGTTCCTTTATTTCAAGCAGCTTTGATTTTAGCATCTTCATAGCCTGTTCGCGGTTTTGGAACTGGCTTCGCTCGTTCTGGCAGGCGACCACAATTCCTGTCGGGATATGTGTAAGACGTACCGCAGACGAGGTTTTGTTAATGTGCTGACCGCCCGCGCCCGAGGAGCGGAAAACGTCCATTTTAATGTCCTCCTCGCGGATTTCAATATCGTTATCGTCGCTGATTTCGGGCATTACCTCTAATGAAGCAAAGGAGGTGTGTCTTCTTCCCGACGCGTCAAAGGGTGATACCCTTACAAGACGGTGAACCCCCGATTCGCTCCTTAAATAGCCGTAGGCGTTATCCCCCTCGATAAGCATAACCGCGCTTTTAAGTCCCGCCTCGTCGCCGTCAAGGAAGTCGAGCAGTTGTACCTTAAAGCCGTGCCGCTCGCTCCAGCGGGTGTACATTCTTACAAGCATTGAAACCCAGTCCATAGCCTCGGTTCCGCCCGCACCCGCGTGGAAGGTAAGAATTGCGTTATTGTTGTCATATTCGCCTGTAAGCAGGGTTCCAAGTCTTTGGGAGGCGAGTCCGCTCTCAAACTCGTCAAGCGAGGCGGTAATTTCCTCCACAAGGGATAAATCCCCCTCCTCGTCCCCCATTTCGATTAATACTAACAAATCCTCATAGGTAGAGCAGAGCCTTTCATAGGTCTCCACCGTGTTTTTCAGCTTACCCGTTTTTTGCAGAATCTTCTGCGAATTTTCCGTATCGTCCCAAAAGCCGGGGGCGGCGGCCTTAAGTTCTAATTCGTCGATTTCTTTTTTAAGTCTTTCGTAGCCTATCGCGTCCTTTAGGTCGCGAAGCTCTGCCTCGTTCCCCTCAAGACGAAGCTTTAACTGCTCAAATTCAAGCATTGTTCTCCTCCTCGTATTATATGGCTCTCAGCGCAAAGGCGCACCAATTGTCCTTATACTGCTTTTCGATAACGGCAAAGCCATATTTTTCGGCGGCGGCAAGCACATCTTCTTCCCTTAAATCGATTATGCCCGAGACTATAAGTACGCCGTCCTCTTCCATATAATTCTTAACGCTTTCGAGCAGTCTTATAACCACATCCGCCACAATATTCGCGCAGACAAGGGAGTATTTGCCCGTCACCTTTTCGGCAAGGTCGCCGACGATAAATTCGGTTTTATCGGTAACGCCGTTAATCTCGGCATTTTCCTTAGCGGTTTTTACCGACTGGGCGTCAATATCCACGCCTATCGCCTTTTCAGCTCCCAACAGCACAGAGGCAACCGCTAAAATTCCGCTGCCGCAGCCAATATCGAGCATTTCAGTGTTACAGTCAACATATTTTTGAAGCATATCAAGGCAAAGCGAGGTGGTCGCGTGGGTTCCCGTGCCGAACGCCGCACCCGGGTCGATATGCAAAATCGTGCGGTTATCCTTATTATCGTATTTTTCCCAGCTCGGTACAACGGCTAACCTTTCGCCGATTTCGGTCGCGTGGAAGTACTTTTTCCAGTTCTCGTTCCAGTCGGAGTCGTTGACGCCTACAGTCTCCGCCTTATAGCCTATACCGTTGGCGGCAAGCCGCTCCTTTAGAAACTCCAGCGCCTCGGCGGCATTGTCGCACTCCGAGATGTAGATATGAATTATCGAGGTGTCCCTATCCTTAGCGACTAACTCCTCGTCAATCAAATCAATATGCGCGATTTCCTCCGCCCCCTTTTCAAGGTCGGAATAGTCCTCAATGTAAATTCCGTATGGTACGGTCATATTTGCTATAGCCGCCGCGGCTTCGGTATCCTTCTGCGCCACAGCAACCGTAATTTCAGTCCAGTTCATACATTCACTCCGTAAATCAGTATTCATATTATTATATCATCTTTCGGTAGGAAAGAAAAGCTTTATTTTATCTTTTTGCCTAAGTTTTAATTCTAAAGCCTCCCTTGCCTAAAGGGAGGTGGCAGCCGTAGGCTGACGGAGGGATTCCT
>CAMCIX010000177.1 GCA_945875045.1 uncultured Clostridia bacterium
TTTGTTCGTTGTCGGAATGGGAATCGGGACTGTATTTTTAGGTCTTATCTGCATAGTTCTGCTTTGCCTTATTATGAGCGCGATTTGCAGAGCCGCCGAAAGAAAACCCGAAAATTCCGCCGCTCCTGCGGTAGCTCCTGCCGTTTCGGCTCAGCCCATCGAAAACCGTCAGGAAATAATTGCGGCTGTATCCGCCGCCCTTGCGGAGGAAATGGGAACCGATATTTCGGCTATAAGGATTCATTCTTTCAAAAAAATTTAAGGAAAAGGTGTTTTAAAATGAAAAAGTATAATGTAACTGTAAACGGTACCGCTTACGAAATCACACTTGAGGCAGTAGACGCCGCCGATGTTAAGGCTGCTCCCGCACCCGCCGCCGCTCCTGCCGCGGCTCCTGCTCCCGCCGCTAAGCCCGTTACGGGCGGAGAAACCGTATCAAGCCCGATGCCCGGAACCATTCTTTCGGTAAACGTCACCAACGGAGCTACCGTTAAGAAAGGCGACGTGCTTATGGTGCTTGAGGCTATGAAGATGGAAAACGAGATTATGTCTCCCTGCGACGGCACCGTTACATCCGTAAACGTATCTAAGGGAGCCGCCGTTGAAACAGGCGCTGTTCTCTGCGTAATCGGTTAACTGTTGGGAGAATAACGCTATGGATAAAATACTTGAGTTTGCCAAAACAACAGGCTTTTACCTGTTGTTCGGCAATTTTAGAGAAAACTGGGGAAATCTTGTAATGATTCTCCTTTCCCTCTTTCTTTTGTGGCTTGCTATCCACAAGAAGTTTGAGCCGCTCTTACTTATCGGTATCGCGTTCGGTATGCTTCTTACAAACCTGCCCGGTGCGGGAATGTATAACGGCGAGCTTTGGACCGAGTTTATGACCGAAGGCTCGGAGCATTACCACAGCTACGGTTATATTATGTCGAACGGCGGTCTGCTCGATTATCTCTATATCGGAGTTAAGACCTGCATTTACCCCTGCCTTATATTTATAGGTATAGGCGCTATGACCGATTTCGGTCCGCTGATTTCAAACCCGAAATCCTTGCTTTTAGGCGCCGCGGCGCAGATTGGTATTTTTGCTACCTTTGCGGGCTGTATTGCTTTCGGCTTTTCACAGCAGGCGGCAGGCTCTATCGGCATTATCGGCGGTGCGGACGGTCCGACCGCTATTTACACCACCTCAATTTTACAGCCAAATCTGTTAGGACCTATTGCGGTCGCCGCATATTCTTATATGGCGCTCGTTCCGGTTATTCAGCCCCCTATTATGAAGCTGTTAACAACCAAAAAGGAACGTCAGATTATTATGAAGCCCTTAAGACAGCCCTCTAAAAGGGAGAAAATTATCTTCCCGATCGCGGTTACTATCTTCGTGGCTCTGCTTGTTCCCTCTGCCGCTCCGCTTGTCGGCTGCCTTATGCTCGGTAACCTCTGGAAGGAATCGGGGGTTGCTGAACGTCTTTGCAAGACCGCTCAGAACGAGCTTATGAATATTGTTACTATTTTCCTCGGCATTTCGGTAGGCGCTACCGCCACGGCTAAAACCTTCTTGAAGATTGAAACCTTGGAGATTATCTTAATGGGCGTTGTCGCTTTCGGCGTTGCTACTGCCTGCGGCGTACTTTTCGCAAAGCTTATGAATATATTCTCAAAGAACAAGGTAAATCCGCTTATCGGCTCGGCGGGCGTTTCGGCTGTTCCTATGGCGGCGCGCGTTTCCCAGTCTGTAGGTCAGAAGGAGAACCCCTCCAACTTCCTGCTTATGCACGCAATGGGTCCGAACGTAGCGGGCGTTATCGGCTCGGCTATCGCGGCGGGCGTGCTTATCGCGCTTTTAGGCTAAGGAGTGTGACTTAAATGGAAAACAAGAAATTATATATTACAGATACCATTCTGCGCGACGCTCACCAGTCACAGGCGGCAACCAGAATGAGACTTGAGGATATGCTCCCCGCCCTCGAAAAGCTTGATAAAATAGGCTACTGGAGCCTTGAGTGCTGGGGCGGCGCGACTTTCGACGCTTGTATGCGTTTTCTTAACGAGGATCCGTGGGAGAGACTTCGCACCCTCAAAAAGCATATGCCCAACACCAAGCTTCAGATGCTTCTGCGCGGTCAGAACATATTAGGCTACAAGCATTATGCCGACGACGTTGTTGATATGTTTGTTAAAAAGTCGATTGAAAACGGTATTGACGTAATCCGTATTTTCGACGCCCTCAATGATACCCGCAATATGGAGCAGGCGATGAAGAGCTGTAAGAAGTACGGCGGCATCTGCGAGGCGGCTATGAGCTATACCGTAAGCCCCGTTCACAACGAGGATTACTTTGTCGAAATGGCAAAGAGCCTCGAAAAGATGGGTGCGGACGTTATCTGCATTAAGGATATGGCAAATCTGCTTCTCCCCTACAACGCTTATTCTTTAATTAAAAAGCTTAAAGAGAATGTTTCGGTTCCGATTCATCTGCACACCCACAACACCACGGGTACCGGCGATATGACCTATCTTATGGCGTCGGAGGCGGGCGTTGATATTGTTGACTGCGCCCTCTCCCCCTTTGCCAACGGTACTGCCAACCCCTCGACCGAGGCTTTGGTTGCAACGCTTCAGGGCACACCCCGCGATACAGGTCTTGACCTTACCGCATTAAGCGAGGTCGCTGCCCACTTCCGCAAGGTTGCAGACAAGATGAAGGCAGAGGGAATACTCGACCCCAAGGTGCTTAACGTTGACACCAAAACCCTTATTTATCAGGTTCCGGGCGGTATGCTTTCCAACCTGTTATCACAGCTTAAACAGGCTAATGCTGAGGATAAGTACTACGAGGTGCTTGCAGAGGTTCCGAAGGTAAGGAAGGATTTCGGTTATCCCCCCCTTGTTACCCCGACCTCACAGATTGTCGGTACACAGGCTGTGCTTAACGTTCTATCGGGCGAGCGCTACAAGATGGTAACCAAGGAATCAAAGGGACTTCTCCGCGGCGAATACGGTCGACTTCCCGCCCCCGTTAACGAGGAGGTTCGCAAAAAGGCTATCGGCGACGATAAGGTAATTACCTGCCGTCCCGCCGACCAGCTTGAACCCGAGCTTACAAAGTACGCCAAGGAAATGAAGGACAAGGGCATAGGCAAGTCCGAAGAGGACGTATTAAGCTACGCCCTATTCCCGCAGGTTGCCGAAAAGTTTTTTGCTATACGCGACAAGGCTCCTGAGGAGAAAAAAGCCGTTACCGATGAAAACGGCGTCCGCACACTTGTTGTCGAGGATCTTTCGGAATAAATTTTAAACAAAAGCGGCTGTCACTCAAGAGGGATTCAATAAAGTCTCTGCAAAGCCCATATCCCCCGGTCAGCTACGCTGACAGCCCCCTTTAGGCAAGGGGGCCTTTATTTTTTGTAATGTAATTTACTTTAAATTTACATCACCGTACAAAGCATAAGCATTTTTTCTACACGCTTATATATTTCCCCCGCACTTTCGGGCGGAAGAGGGTTGCTTCCCCGTCCTAATTCAACCGTAAAGCCCGGACGGTTAAATTCTTCTATAAACCAATCCTTAAATCCGCCGCCCGCCGCCAAGCCTACGGGGGTATCAAGCGCGTAGCCCGAGGTTGTCGCCATAATTTCAGCCATTTTTTTGGCTCTCGGCGGCGTACTGTCGCCGTAGCTCCAGTAGATTACCTCACCCTGTGAATGCAGAGCCACGGCGTGACGGATTTTCGTATTTCTGCACAGCTCGGTCATAGCAAGGGTTTCGGGCTCGCTTTCGGGGCGGTATCCGCCGAAACGGGTAGGTCCGGGACAGTAAATTCCCTCCTTTATTTCAAGCTCGTGCAGCTCCTCCCAGCCGGCAGAAAAATTATGGTTAATATCCACCCCTCTCAGGTTTGCGTTCCAATGCTTAAAATCACCTCGGCAAAGCTTTTTAATTGTCGGCGCAAGCTCTCCGCACGCCTTTTCGCCGCAGACAGAAATCTCGCACCCGTCGGGATTAACGCAGGGGACGAAGATTACTCCCCTGCCGTTTAATGCTCTGCGCGCGTTTATGCCGCCTATGTAACCGTCGGTCTTAATCGCCTCGCAAAGGCTTTCAACAAACATCAGCAGTACTACGGCGGTAATGCTTTCGCTACCGTGAAACGCGGCGGAAATAAGGCTGTATTCCTCTGCCGAGCCTAATTTAAGCGCGGTAATATCCCTACCGAAACAGCTTCTGCCTATCACACCGCGTTTTAAATAATAATACTCCTGTCTCTTATACACATCTGACGCTGCCGACGATATGCAGTGTG
>CAMCIX010000178.1 GCA_945875045.1 uncultured Clostridia bacterium
GCAGGGTTTATTTCAAGCTCTCAAAGGCGAAGGAGAGACTGCACCTCTTAAAGGGACTTGAAAAGATACTCCTTGACATTGACAAGGCGATTAAAATTGTTCGCGAGACCGAGGAGGAAAAAGAGGTTGTCCCCAACCTGATGATCGGCTTCGGAATTGACGAAATTCAGGCGGAATATGTCGCCGAAATAAAGCTCCGCCATTTAAACCGAGAGTATATTTTAAAGCGTACCGCCGATATTGAGGCGCTTAAAAAGGAAATTGAGGAATTAGAGGGGATATTAAACTCCCGAAGCAAGCTTTTAAACATTATTATTAAGGAGCTTAAGGAGGTCGCCGACAAGTACGGTCAGGAGAGAAAGACCGAGATAATAAGCGCGGCGGAGGAAAAGGACGAGGCGGAGGAAATCGAGCTTGATACCTCCCCCGTCACCCTATTCTTTACAAAGGACGGCTACTTTAAGAAAATCACCCCCCAGTCCCTTAGAATGAGCGGCGAGCAGAAGCTTAAGGAGGGGGACGAGATAACCCAAACGGTCGAGTCCACCAACGCCGAGGAGCTTTTATTCTTCACCAATAAATCGCAGGTTTATAAGTCCCGCACCGCCGATTTCGGCGATTCAAAGGCGAGCATTTTAGGCGATTATGTCGCTTCAAGGCTTCAATTTGACGAGGCGGAAAACGCCGCCTATATGGTTGCGACCGCCGACTATTCGGGCTTTATGATTTTTGTTTTCGATAACGGAAGAATAGCAAAGGTTCCGCTTTCCTCCTACCAAACCAAGACCAACCGCAAAAAGCTTATCAAGGCGTACTGCGATAAATTTACCCTACATTCGGTTTTCTGCTTTAAGGAGGATACCGAGCTGCTCTTAAAATCCACCAACGGGCGTATGCTTATAGTAAGCACCGCGGCGATACCTGCCAAAACCACAAAGGATAACGGCGGTATTGCGGTTATGACCCAGAAAAAGGGTCAAAGGCTTTCTGAGGTCACGGTTTACGAAAAGGACGCGCTTGATGGCGACCACCGCTACCGCACAAGAAACCTCCCCGCCGCCGGCAGTAAGCTGCCTACAGGAACGGCAAGTCAGGAAAAATTGGATATATAATTCTTGATTAAAATTGTAGGGCGGGCCCGACTGTCCGTTGCGGAATATTTATAGCCTGCTTGCGCTCATGCCGCGCGGGCACCCCATTTCTGTGCGGACAGAAATGGGGGAAAGAACCGTCGGGAACCCTTTCGATCGGGTTCCCGAACCCTCCTGAACGACAAAAGGCGTTCCCCCTTTTGAAACCCCCTTGTTTCCGTGAGTTTCTAAATAAAAACATAGGGCAGACGGTTTCCATGCAATTTATTTCTTTTATAAATTCAACTTATCTGTTGAACTTGTAGGTATTATGCTATATAATATAAAAAACCGCCCGCTATGGCGGACGGCTCTGTCGATAGCTCTGCAAACGCGTAAATGGGCTTTCGACAAGCATAATATACCCCGAAAAAAATATTTTATTCATTGGAGTTTTTAATATGGCAAGAGAATTGGCAAAGCAGTACGATCCCAAGGAGGTTGAGGACCGTATATACAGGCAATGGCTTGACGGAAAGTACTTCCACGCGAAGTGTGAAAAGGACAAGCCTACCTATACTATAGTGATTCCGCCCCCGAACATTACGGGTCAGCTTCATATGGGTCACGCGCTCGACAATACGCTTCAGGATATTCTTATCCGCTTTAAGCGTATGCAGGGCTACGATACTCTTTGGGTTCCCGGCACAGACCACGCCTCTATCGCGACCGAGGCGAAAATTGTCGAAAAAATGCGGCAAGAGGGGCTTACTAAAGAGGACGTCGGCAGAGACGGTTTTTTGGAGCGCGCTTGGGACTGGAAAAAGCAGTACGGCGGCAGAATTATCGAACAGCTTAAAAAGATGGGCTCCTCCTGTGACTGGGACAGGGAGCGCTTTACCCTTGACGAGGGCTGCAGTAAGGCGGTTAAGGAGGTTTTCGTAAGGCTTTACGAAAAGGGACTTATCTACCGCGGGGAGAGAATTATTAACTGGTGTCCGCATTGCAAGACCTCGATTTCCGACGCGGAGGTTGAGTACGAGGAGCAGGCGGGTCATTTCTGGCATTTGCGCTATCCGTTTAAGGACGGGAGCGGCTATTTAGAGCTTGCGACAACCCGCCCCGAAACCCTTTTGGGCGATACGGCGGTGGCGGTAAACCCCAATGATGAAAGGTACAAGCACCTTGTGGGCAAGACCCTTATTTTGCCGATCGTTCACCGCGAGATACCTGTTGTTGCCGACGAATATGTTGAAACGGATTTCGGCACGGGCGTTGTTAAGATAACCCCCGCCCACGACCCGAATGACTTTGAGGTAGGTCTTAGACATAATCTGCCTGTTATTAACGTACTTACCGAGGACGCGAAGATTACAGAGGACTATCCGAAATACGCGGGAATGGACAGGTACGAGGCGAGAAAGGCAATAGTTGAAGACCTCGAAAAAGAGGGCGCTTTAGTTAAAATCGAGGAGCACGTCCACAATGTAGGCACCTGCTACCGTTGCGGCACAACGGTTGAGCCGCGGGTTTCAAAGCAATGGTTTGTTAAGATGAAGCCGTTGGCTGAGCCTGCTATCGCCGCAGTTAAGAAGGGCGAGACCAAGTTTGTCCCGAGCCGTTTTGAAAAGATTTATTTCCATTGGCTTGAAAATATCCGCGACTGGTGCATTTCCCGTCAGCTCTGGTGGGGACACCGTATTCCTGCGTGGTACTGCGAGGACTGCGGCGAGATAACCGTATCTAAAGAGGACGCGCAAAGCTGTAAGCATTGCGGAAGCAAGAACATTAAGCAGGACCCCGATACTCTTGACACATGGTTTTCATCTGCCCTTTGGCCCTTCTCAACCCTCGGCTGGCCCGAGGAAACCGAGGACTTTAAGCACTATTACCCGACAAATACCCTCGTAACCGGCTACGATATTATTCCGTTCTGGGTAATGCGTATGATGTTTTCGGGAATTGAGCAGACGGGTAAAGTACCCTTTGATACCGTGCTTATTCACGGACTTGTTCGCGACTCACAGGGTCGCAAGATGTCTAAGTCCTTAGGCAACGGCGTTGACCCGCTTGAAATAATCGATAAATACGGCGCGGACGCGCTTCGCTTCTCCCTTGCTACCGGCAACAGCCCCGGAAACGATATGCGCTATATCGACGAGCGGGTGGAGGCAAGCCGCAACTTTGCAAACAAGCTGTGGAACGCCGCAAGATTTATTTTAATGAATCTTAAATCGGACGAAATTATCCCCCTTAACTCCGCCGATTTCGCCCTTGAGGATAAGTGGATTTTATCAAAGTTCAATAAGCTTGTGGGCGAGGTTACCGATAACCTCGAAAAATACGAGTTAGGTATGGCGGTTCAAAAGCTTTACGACTTTATCTGGGACGTGTTCTGCGACTGGTATATCGAAATCTGCAAGTCAAGGCTTAACGGCGAGGACGAAAGAGCGGCAGATACCGCAAGAAGTGTACTTATATTTGTGTATACCGGAATACTAAAGCTCCTCCACCCCTTTATGCCCTTTATTACCGAGGAAATTTGGCAGTCTATGCCGCATATCGGCGAGGCGCTTATGGTTTCCGACTGGCCGAAGACCGACAGCGGCTTTGAATACGCCGCCGAGGAAGCCGATTTTGAGAAGCTAATGGCGGTTATAAAGGCTGTACGCAACCGCCGAGCCGAAATGAACGTTCCCCCCTCCAAAAAGGCGCGGGTACAGATTGCGACTAAGTTTAAGGAGGCTTTCGGCGCGGGAACGGCTTATATATGCCGTTTAGCCTATGCAAGTGAGGTAGAGATAGGCGACAGCTTTGACAGCGAGGGCGCGGTAAGGGTTATTACCGACGCGGCGGCGGTCTATATGCCGATGAAGGAATTGGTTGACTTCACCGCCGAGCTTGAAAGGCTGAATAAAGACCTTAAAAAAGCCGAAACCGATAAGGAATTTTTTGAGAAAAAGCTTGTAGAACAGCAAAGGGAGAGCCTTAAAAAGGTGCTTGACAAAATCGCTATGATTAAGGAAAGCATTAAGGAAATAGAAAATAATATGTAGGAAACGGATTTATTAGTTTTTATGTATAAAAGCTAATCGCAAACAGCAGCTTTGGTTGCGCTCATGCCGCGCGGCACCCTATTTCTGTGCGGACAGAAATAGGGGAAAGAGCCGTCGGGAACCCTTTCGATCGGGTTCCCGAACCCTCCTGAACGA
>CAMCIX010000179.1 GCA_945875045.1 uncultured Clostridia bacterium
GGACTGTCAGAGCCGTCGAGGGACCGAACACCGCAGTGTGAGACCCGTCCCTACGCTGGTCAATTCGCCCTTGTAAGGAACGTATTTATCCGTTCCGCAATTGGGGCGTTAAGCGGCGGGAAGATCTGACCCTACAAAATAGCTTTATGTTTCGCCTATAAACACCTCAATTTCGCGCTATTTAATTCGGAATTCCGCATTCCAAATTCCGAATTTATATACGCAAGCCTCGATTTTTTTACAGCCCCTTTAGCTTTTCTATTTACTTTTTCATAGCAACCGCTTTTTTAGCCTTTTCCGCAATATTTACAGCGCGAAGACCGAACTCGTCAAGCAGCTTAGGCGCAGGACCCGAATGACCGAAGGTATCGTAAACTCCGAGCTTTAATACGGGTACGGGGCACTCTTCACTTAATAGCTCGCTTACCGCACCTCCGAGACCGCCTACTACCGAGTGTTCTTCTGCGGTGACGATAGCGCCTGTCTCCTTAGCGGCTTTAATAACCGCCTCGTTATCAAGGGGCTTTATAGTGTGCATATTAATAATTCTTGCGTTTATGCCGTCATTTTTAAGAAGCTCGTATGCCTTTATCGCCTCGGCAACCATAAGTCCCGTTGCAATTATAGTTACATCGTCGCCCTCTTTAAGCTCAACCGACTTGCCGATCTCGAATTTATAGTCGTCGTCGAATATAACGGGAACCGCAAGACGTCCGAATCTCATATAAACAGGACCGTCCAGCTCAAACGCGGCCTCGACTGCCTTTTTAGCCTCGGTTTCATCGGCGGGGTTTATTATGGTCATACCCGGGATTGTGCGCATAAGGGCTATATCCTCACAGCACTGGTGGGTAGCTCCGTCCTCTCCGACCGAGATTCCTGCGTGGGTCGCGCCGATAATAACGTTAAGGTGGGGATAGCCTATCGAGTTTCTTATCTGCTCAAAGGCGCGTCCCGCCGCAAACATAGCAAAGGAGCTGCAAACTACCTTTTTGCCTGTCGCCGCAATGCCCGCCGCAATACCCATCATATCCGCTTCGGCGATACCGCAGTCGTAAAACCTGTCGGGGAACGCCTTTTTAAACATACCCGTCTGCGTGGCGGCGGCGAGGTCGGCGTCAATCACCACAAAATCGTCCCTCTTTGCGCCTAATTCAACAAGAGCCTTTCCGAAGCCCGCTCTGGTGGCTGCACTTTTAATCTCTGACATTGTTCTGCCCCTCCTTACTGTAATTCGGCAAGCGCTGCCTTAAGCTCGGTCATTGCCTGCTCGTACAGCTCGTCGTTCGGTGCGGCACCGTGCCAGTTAACCGCGTTTTCCATATAGGAAACGCCCTTACCCTTAACGGTATTAGCGATAATTACAACCGGCTTGTCCACCGTTTCCGCTTCCTTTAAGGCGGCTTCGATTTGGTCGAAATCGTGTCCGTCAATCGTAATGGCGTGCCAGTTAAACGCCTCGAACTTCTTATCGATCGGATAAGGTGAGTTTACCTCCTCAACCGTTCCGTCAATCTGAAGATTGTTAAAATCTACAAAGGCGGTAAGGTTGGAAAGTCCTTTATTAGCGGCGAACATAGCCGCCTCCCAGACCTGACCTTCTTCGATTTCACCGTCTCCCAATACGGTGTAAACCTTATAGTCGTTCCCGAAATGCTTTGCAGAAAGCGCCATTCCTACAGCGGCGGAAATGCCTTGACCGAGAGAGCCTGTCGACATATCAACCCCGGGAATATGCTTCATATCGGGGTGCCCCTGCAAAATACTGCCGATATGGCGGAGAGTTTTCAAAAGCTCAGGGTCAAAATATCCGCGCTCCGCAAGGGTAGCGTAAAGCGCAGGCGCCGCGTGTCCCTTAGAAAGAACAAAGCGGTCCCTGTTATCCATTTTGGGATTCTTAGGGTCAATATTCATCTTAGCAAAATAAAGATAGGTCAAAATATCCGCACAGGAAAGCGAGCCGCCCGGATGACCTGATTTCGCGCTGTGTACCCCCTCAATAATTCCGATTCTAACCTTTAGGGCAGTCTTTAGAAGTTGTTTTTTTGCCGCCGCGTCCATCAAATCATTCCTTTCTGATTTTTGTTAAATAATCTATAAAATCGGCTACCGCACCGTCCTCGCATTTGCCCGCAACAAAATCGGCATGTGCTTTAATATCCTCGGGCGTCTCCGAGGGAACGGCGCTTATATCCGCTGCTTTTATCATTTCAAGGTCGTTATAGTAGTCTCCCATTGCGAAATAACAGCCCTTATCTATTTTAAGCATTTTTTTGAGTTTGTCAAGCTCTGAAGCCTTAGAAACTCCCGCCGGGAACTGTTCGTAGTAATTTCTTTTCCTGCCGCCGATTGCCGCGGAGGTATCGATAAATCTTGAAGAAGAGCTTTCGCCCGCGATTAGCTCCTTGACCGCCGCTAAATCCTTATCGTTATCAAAAAGGTAAACCACCTTGTTCCAGCGGTAACGGGAAGCCTCCTCAAAGGTGACCTCCTCCCCGCTTATCCACTCGTATTCCTGATGGTCGATGGTTTCTTGAGTAGTGTGAAGATTTAGTATCTTATCACCGCTGTGCGCCTCAACTCCTACGTTAAGCCCCATATCAAGCACCTTTTTAGCGATATAATACTCGTCTTCGGGCAAAAACAGCTCGTCAAGCACCTTTTTGTTTTCGTAGTCATAAATCATACAGCCGTTAGCCACAACCGAGGGGGAGACCCTTTTTATTATACTTAAAACAGGACCTACCGCTCCTACCGTTCTGCCTGTAGAGAGGGAAAAATAACCGCCCTCGCTCATAAAATACTCGATTTTTTCAACATTGCGCGGATTGATTTTTCCGTTCGCCATTAATGTGCCGTCAATATCGCAGGCTAAAAGACAGCCCGAAAAAACGCCCATTCTATCCCAACCTTTGCAAGAAATTTAAAAAATAATCGGGAAGGCGAGAGCTAAACTCCATATACTCCCCTGTTCTTGGGTGAACAAACCCGATTTTTTTAGCGTGAAGACACTGCCCGCCAAGCTCCTTAATAACCTTTTTAGGCCCGTAAACCTCGTCCCCCGCGACGGGGTGACCGATATACGCCATATGCACGCGTATCTGGTGGGTTCTGCCTGTTTCGAGCCTTAGCTTAACGTGGGTAAAGCCTTCAAAACGCTTTATAACCTCATAATGGGTCACGGCGTTTTTGCTGTTTTCCGAAATTACCGCCATCTGCTTACGCTTAATCGGGTGTCTGCCTATCGGGGCGTCTATAACGCCGTTGTCGGCTTTAAGACCTCCGTAAACCACCGCCTCATATTCACGGGTAAAGGAATGCTCCTTTATCTGCTCGGCTAATTTATTATGTGCAAAATCGTTTTTTGCAACCATTAAAAGCCCGCTTGTGTTTTTATCGATTCGGTGGACTATACCCGGTCTCATAACCCCGTTAATGCCCGAAAGGGAATCGCCGCAATGGTACATAAGGGCGTTTACAAGGGTACCCGAATAGTTTCCCGCGGCGGGGTGAACCACCATACCCTTTGGCTTATTGACTACAAGCAGGTCGCCGTCCTCATACACAATATCAAGCGGAATATTCTCGGGAGTAATATCATAGGTCTCGGGGTCGGGCAGGGTGATTGTCACGCTGTCCCCGTCCTTTACCTTAGCGTTTTTCGCGGCGGCTTTACCGTTTATAAGAACATTTCCGTCCGCTATAAGACCCGCCGCTCGGGAGCGGGTTATCTCGGCGGTTTTGGCGGTGAAAACATCAATTCTAAGGGCTTCGCCGCGGCAAACCGTTTCAATTTTCTCCATCGCTATGCTCCGAGATACCTTTTTCCTTTTTGAGCCTTTCCTCTTTTATAGCGTCCAAAATAAAGTAGAGTATCAAAAGTCCCGCGCCGACAACTATAGCGCAGTCGGCGACGTTAAAGACGGGAAAGGAGGGGAAAAACTCAAAATGCAGGAAATCAACCACATTTCCGTCACGGAAAACGCGGTCGATCATATTGCCGATACCGCCCGACATAACAAGGCTTATCGCCCACAGCAGAAGACGGTTTTTTTTGCCGTATTTCACATAAAACACTACGCAAAAAGCCATTATCGCGAGGGTTACGGGCAATAGAATATAGGTGCGGCCGTATAACATTCCCCACGCGCCGCCTCGGTTGTGAATATAGGTAAGGTCTGTCTCTTATACACATCTCCGAGCCCACGAGACCTCTCTACAGCTCGTA
>CAMCIX010000180.1 GCA_945875045.1 uncultured Clostridia bacterium
TTGTAAAATATAATAAAGAAATTTCAAAATGAATCAGGGGTTTAAAATGGCACTAAAATTCAACTCATCTTACGCAAAGGAATTTATCAGGGAAAACGACCTTAAGGGTCTTGAGGCTCAGGTTGCCGCCGCTCACGAAACGGTCAACGCAAAATCGGGTCTCGGTAACGACTTTTTGGGCTGGGTGGAATTACCCGTCAATTATGACAAGGAGGAATTTGCCCGCATTAAGGCCGCGGCTGATAAAATCAGAAAGGATACCGATATTCTTATCGTTATCGGTATCGGCGGCTCGTACTTGGGCGCGAGAGCCGCGATCGAGTTCTTAAAGGGACCGTATTACAATAATCTTCGTGACGGCGCTCCCGAAATTTATTTCGCGGGCAACAGCATAAGCGGAGCTTATCTTTCCGATATAATGGAGCTTTGCAAGGGCAAGCGCGTTTCGGTCAACATTATTTCAAAGTCGGGCACGACAACCGAGCCGGCAGTTGCTTTCAGGGTACTTCGCAAATATCTTGAAGAGCAGTACGGCGAGGAAGAGGCGGCAAAGCGCATCTACTGCACGACCGACAAGGCGCGCGGCACCCTTAAAAAGCTTGCCGACGAAAAGGGCTACGAGTGCTTTGTAGTACCCGACGATGTAGGCGGCAGATTCTCGGTTCTGACAGCCGTAGGTCTTCTTCCTATTGCCGCGGCGGGTGCGGATATTGATAAGCTTATGTCGGGCGCGGCTGAAGCTATGAAAGACTATAACGAGCCTGATATGTATAAAAATGATTGCTATCTCTATGCGGCGCTCCGCAACGCTTTCTACAGAAAGGGTAAGGCTATCGAGCTGTTAGTAAGCTACGAGCCCCGCTTTACAATGATGGCGGAATGGTTTAAGCAGCTCTTCGGCGAGAGCGAGGGCAAGGACAACAAGGGTCTTTTCCCCGCATCTGTAACCTTTTCAACCGACCTTCACTCAATGGGTCAATTCATTCAGGACGGTAGCCGCATAATGTTTGAAACCGTAGTCACGTTCGGCGAGAGCGATAAGGATATTGTTATCGAGGCTGAAAGCGACAACGGCGACGGACTTAACTTCCTTGCGGGTAAGACTATGTCCTATGTTAATTCAAAAGCATTCGAGGGTACGGTACTTGCCCATACAGACGGCGGAGTTCCTAACCTTGTTATAAACGTTGATAAGCCCGACGAGGAGAATTTGGGTCGCCTTATCTACTTCTTTGAAAAGGCGTGCGCGGTTTCGGGCTATATGCTCGGCGTAAATCCCTTTGACCAACCGGGCGTTGAAAGCTATAAGAAAAATATGTTTGCTCTTCTCGGAAAACCGGGCTATGAGGAGCAGAAGGCGGCGCTTGAAGCCCGTCTTAACGGATAAGAAACTGCTTTTGCAGTAAAATAAAAAAGGAGTTGTGACAAATGATTAAACTCATTATCGGAAAAAAAGGTTCGGGTAAAACAAAAAAATTAGTGGATATGGTTAACGCCGCGGCGCAGACCAGTCTCGGCAACGTCGTCTGCATTGAAAAGGGCGACACCCTTACTTATTCCGTTACACATAAGGCGCGCCTTATTGACGCGGAGAGCTACGGCATTTCGGGCTACGGTGAATACTTCGGTATGGTTGCGGGCATCAAGGCGGGCAACAACGACGTTACCCACATTTTCGGCGACGCTACTCTACGTATCGGCGAGCGCGATTACGATAAGCTTGCCGCTTTCTTAGAGAGAATTTCGACAATTTCGGACGTGGAATTTATCTTTACGATTTCCGCCGATAAAGAGGAGCTTCCCAAAAAGCTTTTCGACCTCGCAGAGGTTTGCTGATAGTCTGAAAATTAAAGAATAATTAAAGAGGTAAGATTGCGCGTGTCTTTCTTACCTCTTTTTAGGTGTTGGACGGAACAGAGATTGTTATGAAAAAATGTTGGCTGAATAACAAAACCGTTATTGTTACGGGAGCGTCAAGCGGAATCGGCAGGGGAATTACGGTAAAGCTTATAAAGGAATATAATTGTACGGTTTTAGGTGTTGCGAGAAGCGAGGAAAAAATGAAAAGCCTTGTTGCCGAGCTCGGCGAATATGGCGAAAGGCTTTCCTACCGTTTGTTTGACGTTTCAAAGCGGGATAACTGGAAAAGCTATGCCGAGTACCTAAATGAAAATGGCATAAAACCCGATATTCTTATCAACAACGCGGGAATTTTGCCCGAGTTTAAAAGCTTTGAACGCTTTTCGGCAGAAGAATTTGAAAATACAATCGGCGTAAATTTTTACGGCGCGGTCTATTCTATTAAAGAGCTTTTGCCGATTATTCTTGAGTCCTCGACGCCCGCCATAATAAATATCGATTCCTCGGCGGCGCTTATGCCCCTTGCGGGAACTTGCGCTTATTCGGCAAGCAAGGCGGCGCTTAAAGCATTTACCGAGGCGGTAAGGGAGGAGCTTCGCGGCAGGTGCTATGTCGGCGTTATCTGCCCCGGCTTTACCAAGACCGATATTTTTCGCAGTCAAAATCTAACCGAAAAAAGAGAGGAAAAAATAATCCGCGCGGTAAGCACCTCTTTAGATTATGCAGTTAAGCGGATTATTAAAAGCATTAGAAAAAGGCGCGAGCTTACCGTAATCGGCGCCGACGCGCAGTTTATGAAAATTTTCGGCAGATTAATGCCGGTAAAGGGCGGCAGAGCAGTAAGCACAATTTTAAAACAATCAGGCTTTAAGCTCTTTGACGGGGTGTTTAAATAAAAAATCGAATTTAGTGAACCCGTTAAAAAGGAGTGATTGATTCGAAAAAAAGTGTTGCACAAATGCGGCGTAAATGATATAATTAATAAGAATAAATGTTCGGGAGGATAGGAGAAGATGTCAAAGACTCCGCTTACTGAAAAACAGCTTAAGGTATATAACTTTCTTGTTAAGGAGATGTCCTCGGGCTTTCCGCCGACGGTAAGGGAAATCTGCGCCGCCACGGGAATTAAATCCACCTCGACGGTACACGCGATTTTAAACGCCCTTGAGGAGGAGGGTTATATCGTCCGCGACGCGAAGTCATCAAGGGCTATACGGCTTGACACCGAGTACGATTCCTCAATGGTGCCCGTCGTCGGAAAAATCACGGCAGGTCAGCCGATACTTGCTATCGAGGAAATCGAGGATTATATTCCTTACCCCTCAAAGGACGCGGAGGGGCTTTTTGCCCTACGTGTTTCGGGTCTTAGTATGCGTGACGCGGGTATTTTGGACGGCGATATTATTATTGCCGATAAAAACGCCTCCTGCCGAAGCGGGGATATTGTAATAGGTATGGACGGGGACGACGCTACCGTAAAGCGTCTGCTTATTAAGGACGGCAGAATAATCTTTATGCCCGAAAACCCCGACTTTTCACCGATTTATCCCGAAGACCCCCACGTTATCGGCAAGGTTATCGGCTGTTACAGAAAGTATTAAAATATGAAGCATATCGATATTTTTACCGACGGCGCCTGCTCAGGCAATCCCGGACCCGGCGGCTGGGGGGCTGTTCTGCGCTATAACGGGGTAGAAAAGGAGCTTTCGGGCGGGGAAAGGCAGACCACCAACAACCGTATGGAGCTTACCGCCGTTATTAAGGCGCTTGAAGCCTTAAAGGAGCCCTGCGAGGTGCGGCTTGTGACCGACTCAAAATATGTTGCGGACGGTATAGGCAAGGGCTGGGCAAAATCCTGGCGGAAAAATAACTGGCGTAAGGCGGATAAAAAGCCCGCCCTTAACGCCGACCTATGGGAAATCCTGCTTAATTTACTTGAAACCCACAGGGTTGAAATAGAGTGGGTCAAGGGTCACGCGGGACACCCCGAAAACGAACGGTGCGACCGTCTCGCGGTGGAGTATTATAAAAAGCTACAATAAAAGTCTCAGGGGAGAGAAAACCAATGCAAAACAGAAAAAGTAAAATCGAATTTATAGTAACAGGCGCGCTTATCGCCGCCGCGTATGCGGGACTTACATATTTATGTAATATTTTCTCGCTGGCATACGGACCTATTCAGCTAAGAATTTCGGAGGTCTTAACCCTACTGCCGATATTCACGCCGGCGGCTATTCCGGGAGTAACATTAGGTTGCTTTATCGCAAATATCGGCTCCTTTAACGCGCTTGATATCTGTCTCTTATACACATCTGACGCTGCCGACGATATGCAGTGTG
>CAMCIX010000181.1 GCA_945875045.1 uncultured Clostridia bacterium
AGGCAGTACAGCTTCATAACTGTATCGCCGAGGATATAAAAAGGCGTGAAAAGCGGCTTCGCAAGGGGCTGACCGACGGAGAGCTTAACGCTTTTTTCTCTGTAATGCAAAAATTAAAGGCAAATATGGAAGAATAAAATTAACGCGCCGCAAAATTCAGCGGCAGAAAGGGAATTGCTATGATAAAAACGTTTTTGGGATGCGTAAGGGAGTATAAGAAAACTTCCGTACTCACTCCGATTTTTGTGTCGCTCGAGGTTGTGATGGAATGTATTATACCCTTTTTCATCGCAAAGCTTATTAATAATATCGAGAACGGCACCGATATGAAAATGATACTTATTTACGGCGGCGGGCTTATCTTATTAGCATTTGTTTCGCTCCTTTTCGGGGCGCTTGCGGGGAGCACCTGTGCTACCGCCGCGGCGGGCTTTGCGAAAAATATTAGGCACGATTTATTTTATAAGGTGCAGGATTTTTCCTTTTCAAATATTGATAAATTCTCTACCTCAAGCCTTGTAACCCGTCTTACAACCGACGTTACCAATGTTCAGATGGCATATATGATGATAATTCGCTTGGCTGTACGCTCGCCCTTTATGCTTATTTTTTCAATTATTATGGCGTTTGCAATGTGTCCGCAGCTTTCAACGGTATATGTCGCGATAGTACCGTTTTTGGCTTTTGCTCTTATTATGATAATCAGAAAGGCTATGCCCCTTTTCGACAGTGTTTTCAAAAAGTACGATACTCTTAATAACTCGGTACAGGAAAACGTAAAGGGTATGCGAGTGGTAAAATCCTTTGTCCGTGAGGACTACGAAAAGCAGAAATTCAACAAAGCGGCTAACGACGTCTGCGCCGACTTTACTAAGGCGGAAAAGCTGGTCGCCTTAAATCAGCCGATTATGCAGATTGCGATGTATGTCGCTATGGTGCTGGTCTCCTATTTTGGTGCAAAGCTTATTATAAACAGCGGCGGAAGTATTATGGGAGTAGGGGAGCTTTCAAGCCTTTTCACCTACGGTATGCAGATTCTTTCAAGCCTTATGATGCTTTCTATGATATTTGTAATGATAACAATATCCAACGCCTCAATGCAGAGAATTTACGAGGTGCTTAAAGAGGAAAGTACGATTAAAAACCCCGAAAACCCCGTAACAGAGGTTGCGGACGGAAGTATAGACTTTGATAACGTTTCTTTTAAGTACCACGAGGGCGCGGAAAAGTATGCCCTTAAGGACATAAATCTTCATATTAAATCGGGCGAAACTATAGGCGTCTTGGGCGGAACGGGAAGCAGTAAAACAACCCTTATTCAGCTTATTTCCCGCCTTTATGACGCGACCGACGGTTCTGTATCGGTAGGCGGAGTTAACGTAAAGGATTATGATATTGAGTCCTTGCGTAACGAGGTTTCAGTAGTTTTGCAGAAAAATATACTTTTTTCGGGTACGATAAAGGAAAACCTGCGCTGGGGCGATAAAAACGCGACCGACGAGGAAATTGTCAGGGTCTGCAAATTAGCCCAGGCGGACGAGTTTATAAGCTCATTTCCCGATAAGTACGACACCCATATCGAGCAGGGCGGTACTAATGTATCGGGAGGGCAGAAGCAAAGACTTTGTATCGCAAGGGCGCTCCTTAAAAAGCCGAAAATTCTTATTTTGGACGATTCTACCAGCGCGGTCGATACCAAGACCGATTTGCTTATCAGAAACGCGTTCGCAACCGAAATACCCGACACCACGAAAATTATAATCGCCCAGCGCGTTTCCTCGGTTCAGGACGCCGATCGCATTATCGTAATGGAGGACGGACATATAAACGCCGTCGGAACCCACAGCGAGCTTCTTAAGTCCAACGATATTTACAAAGAGGTTTACTATTCACAGAATAAGGCAGGTGAGGAATAATGGCAGGACCTATGGGACATAAGGGTATGAGGGGCGGACCCAAGGCTAAAAACGCCAAGAGAACGGTAACCCGCCTGATTAAATACCTTTTTAAATACTATAAGGCATATCTTATAATAGTGGGGATATGTATTCTGTTAAGCGCCGTTTCGGGCACGGTTTCCTCGCTGTTTTTAAACCAAATCGTGCTTATTATTTCCGACGGACTAAAGGTAGGCTATTCCGCGATTTACCCGAGGCTTTTGCGTATAATACTGATTATGATAGGCTTTTACCTTGTGGGTATTGTCTCAAGCTTTATCTATTCAAGGCTTATGGCGGTAGTCACTCAGGGCTTTCTTAATAAAATGCGGCAAAAGATGTTCGGTTCAATGCAGAGCTTGCCGATAAAGTATTTCGATACCCACACCCACGGCGATATTATGAGCCACTACACCAACGATATTGATACGCTTCGTCAGCTGATTTCCCAGAGTATTCCTCAGCTTTTCACCTCCGCGCTGACTATCATAGCCCTGCTTGGATATATGCTGTTTTTTAGCGTCTGGATGACCTTGCTTGTCTTTTTGGGCGTTTTAGCTATGATGCAGGTCACTAAAAAGGTGGGAGGCAACAGCGCGAAATACTTTGTTAAGCAACAGAAATCTATAGGCGCGGTTGAGGGTTATATCGAGGAAATGATGCACGGGCAGAAGGTTGTCAAGGTCTTTTGCCACGAGGAGGAAAGCGAAAAAGCCTTTGACAAGCTTAACGAGCAGCTGTTCAGCGACGCGGAAAATGCCAATAAGTTCGCTAATATACTAATGCCGATTATGGGGAATATCGGTCATATTCTGTATGTGCTTATCGCCTTAGTCGGGGGAATATTAATACTCTTCGGCGTGCCTAACCTTTCATTCTCGGGTAAGGCAATATCGGTTGCCGTGGTCGTGCCCTTTCTTAATATGACAAGGCAGTTTACCATGAGCATAAGTCAGGTGTCCCAGCAGATAAACTCTGTTGTTATGGCTATGGCGGGCACCGAGCGTATGTTTGAGCTTATGGACGAAAGGGCAGAGGCGGACGACGGCTACGTTACCCTCGTAAACGCTAAAGAGGACGAAAACGGAAACATCACCGAAAGTGAAAATCGCACGGGAATGTGGGCATGGAGACATCCGCATAAGGACGGAACCGTGACCTATACCAAGCTTACGGGCGACGTAAGACTTTATGATGTTGATTTCGGCTATGTACCTGAAAAGATTGTGCTTCACAACATCGATATTTACGCCGAGCCGGGGCAGAAAATCGCCTTTGTCGGCTCGACAGGTGCGGGCAAAACCACGATTACCAATCTTATTAACCGCTTTTACGATATTGCCGACGGTAAAATCCGCTATGACGGCATTAATATCAATAAGATTAAAAAGGCGGATTTGCGCCGCAGTCTCGGTATAGTATTGCAGGACGTAAACCTCTTTACGGGAACGGTTATGGAAAATATACGCTACGGCAGACTTGACGCGACCGACGAGGAATGTATTGCTGCGGCTAAGCTTGCCAACGCTCACGGCTTTATCGAAATGCTCCCCGAGGGGTACAACACGGTTTTGACGGGGGACGGAAGCGGACTTTCTCAGGGTCAAAGGCAGTTAATTTCAATCGCCCGCGCGGCGGTCGCAGATCCGCCGGTTATGATTCTTGACGAGGCGACCTCCTCAATCGATACCCGCACAGAAGCTATCGTCCAAAAGGGTATGGATAGGCTTATGCAGGGAAGAACGGTATTTGTTATCGCCCACAGGCTTTCAACCGTTCAGAACTCCGATGTGATTATGGTGCTTGACCACGGCAGAATAATCGAGCGCGGCAGTCATAAAAAGCTTATCGAGGAAAAGGGAACCTATTACCGTCTTTACACAGGCGCGTTTGAAATGGAATAATACGATATTAAAAAGACAGGAAGTTTTTTAGAAGGCTTCCTGTCTTTTTTTGTAAATTATTCCTTTATTTTATAAAAAAACCTTGACATATGAACAGATGTTCGGTATAATATTTTTTGTAGCTGTAGCTCTATTCAATTTCGGTTTTAAGTGTCTCAATTCCTAAACCGCGGGGAGGCTGTGGTGTGGAAAAGGCTATCTGTGTTTCGGTGTGACCGTAATTGTTAAGCTCGCCGATAAAGCCGTCAAGCGCCTCGGTCGTTTCAAAGGCTACCTTAATAAGCTGTGAGTCTGTCTCTTATACACATCTGACGCTGCCGACGATATGCAGTGTGT
>CAMCIX010000182.1 GCA_945875045.1 uncultured Clostridia bacterium
ACACACTGCATATCGTCGGCAGCGTCAGATGTGTATAAGAGACAGGCATTGTAATGCCCTTACAACCGAGGGGGAGCCTGAAACCGCAAAGGAGCTTGTAAACCTTATTCTCGGCAGAACCGAGGTTGCAAAGGCGGAAATACTTAAAATCACATCGTCCGAGTATAGCCTTGAAGACAAAAAACAAAAAATCGACGGCTGTTTTGACAGCGCCGCCGAGTATTTTAAGAGCGTAATGGCTCAAAGAGATTAATAACCTAATAATTAACGGGGGAATGGCTATGTTTAAAGAAATAAGCGCAAAGGAAATCGATTCAAATTTAATTAAGGCGATTTCCGAGGAATGGATGCTCGTTGCCGCGGGCGACAGCGAAAAGTACAATATGATGACCGCTTCATGGGGATTTGCGGGCGAGATGTGGGGTAATGACTGTATGATGACGGTTATACGTCCACAGCGCTACACTATGGAATTTATCAACAACAGCGATTATTTCACCCTGAGCTTTTACGGCGACAATAAGGATATTCACAAGGTCTGCGGTTCAAAGTCGGGCAGGGACACAGATAAAGCCGCGCTTGCGGGTCTTACACCGATTTTCTCGGATAATACCGTTTACTTTGAGCAGGCGCGGCTTGTGATAATTTGTAAAAAGCAATATGTTCAGCAGATGGATGAGGCCTGCTTCACCGATAAGGAGCCGCTTAGCTGGTACAACGGCGACCTACATTATATGGTGATAGGCAAGATTGAAAAGGTGCTTAAAAACACCTCACGCGCTTAAATAATACCTCACCAGCGACTGCAAAAGGGTATCGCGGTCGATTTTCCTTATAAGATTACGCGCGTTATTATGAGTGGTGATATAGGTCGGATCCTCCGACAGAATGTAGCCTACAATCTGGTTAATCGGGTTATAGCCTTTCTCCTTCAAAGCGTCGTACACTAAGGTGAGTATATTCCTTATTTCCTGCTCTGTCTGGTCGCCTATCGAAAAGGTCATAGTTCTGTCGTTCATATTAGACACCTCTCATATTTATATTAAGCCCGAATGGTTTGCCCGTTCGGGCTTAATACTTAATTAATTACATTGTATTACTTTTTTTTACAAAGTTCAAGTGTTATTTTCTAAGTTCTGCACCCGCGGCTTCAAGATTTTTAATTATCGAGGCGTTTACCGTCTCGATTTCTTTATCTGTAAGGGTGCTGTCCGCCGAACGGAGCCACACGCTGTAGGCAACGCTCTTTTTGCCCTCGGGTATCTGGGAGCCTGAATAAACGTCGAACAGCTCTATCCTTTCAAGCAGTCTGCCCGCGCCCTTTGTGATAGCCTTTTCGAGCGTGCCGACGGGTAAATCGCTGTCGCAGAGCATTGCGAAATCGCGCTCAACGGCGGGGAACTTAGGCAGGGGCTTGTATACGGTTTTGCGCTTGTTTATTCCGAGCAGAATATCAAGCTTTATTTCCGCAACATACACGCGGCAGTCGATACCGTAGGCGGCGGCGACGGTTGGGTGAACCTCGCCGAAGACGGCGGCGGGGGTGTTGTTCGCCTTAACAAGCGCCTGACGTCCCGGGTGGAGGTAGGGCTCCGCACTTCTTTCATACTGCGTATGCGCGCCGCAAAGCTTCATTACACCCTCTATTATGCCCTTTAATGTGAAGAAATCCTCATCTTTTCCGTAAATTCCCAAGGAAAGGGTGGCAAGCTCGTTTGGCTGTTCGGTTACGGGAAGAGCCTTCGGGATAAAGCGCTTCGAGGCTTCAAAGAATCTGCCCTCGGTAATTTTGCGGTTAATGTTGGTTGCAAGGACGCTAAGCATACTTGTGGTAAGCTGGGTGCGCATTGTGGAATACTCGTCGCCTAACGGATTGATTATCTTAATCTGATTTCTTCTCTCATCGTCCTCGGCGAGCATTAGTGTATCAAGAGCGGAGGAGCTTATAAAGGAGTAGGTCGCAATTTCCATTGCGCCCGCGCTTATAAGGAAATCCTTAATTTTATCGGTCTTAATGCGCTCGGGAAGCTTTTTACCGCGTACAACCTCGCCGCGCATCGGCTTGCCGACAATGTGGTCATAGCCGTAAATACGCATAACCTCCTCCGCAAGGTCGGCGCGACCCTCAATATCGTCACGGATAGAGGGCACTCTAACGGTAAGCTCCTTGCCGTTAGCATTGGTGGGAAGACCTAAGCTGTTTAAAATGGAAACGATTTTTTCGTCGGGAACGTCAACGCCTATAAGCTCCATTATTTTATCGGTGGTGACATTAATTACCCGCTCCTCGGGCAGACCGTTATTAAGGTCTATCCTGCCGTCTATAATGTCGCCCGCGTCAAGCTCGTAAATCAGCTGCAGCGCGCGCTCGGAGGCGTATTCTACATTCATAATGTCAACCCCGCGCTCATAGCGGCCGCTCGCCTCGGTACGGATACCTAAGGCGCGCCCCGTGTGGCGGATATTGTCGCGGCGGAACTTTGCCGATTCAAGGAATAAATCGGTGGTATCGCTCTCGATCTCCGACTCCTTACCGCCCATAATACCCGCAAGGCAGGAGGGCTGTTCGCCGTCGGCGATTACAAGCATATCGGGGGTCAGCTTATGCTCTGTTCCGTCAATGGTGGTAATGCTCTCACCGTCCTCGGCGTTGCGGACGATTATTTTGTGACCCCTGATATCGTTGTAGTTAAAGGCGTGCATCGGCTGTCCCGTTTCAAGCATAACGTAGTTGGTAATATCAACTATGTTATTAATTGGTCTCATACCTGCGGCGGTGATAGCCTTTTTCATCCAGTCGGGTGATTCCTTTATGCGCAGATTTTTTACCACCCTGCCGATATATCGGGGGCAGAGGTCGAAGTTGCGAACTTCAATTCCTATATAATCAGATATATTCCCGCCGACGGTTTTATATTCGGGCTTGGGCGCAGAAAATTTTGTGCCTAATACTACCGAAATCTCCTTTGCAACCCCCAAAAAGCAGTTGCAGTCGGGGCGGTTGGCGGTGATTTTAAAGTCGATAATGTAATCGTTAAGACCTAAAACCTCCCGCATATCGGTGCCGGGTGTAGGCTCGCCCTTTAAAATAAGTATGCCGTTTACCTCGGCGCCCTCGTAGTCTGCCTCGGTAAGACAAAGCTCGCCGCCCGAGCAGAGCATACCGTTAGACTCTACTCCGCGAAGCTTGCCCGCGACAATATGCGCGCCGTTGGGAAGATAGCTGTTATCCAGCGCGGCGGGGACATAATCGCCCTCCTTAATGTTCTGCGCTCCCGTTACAATCTGCACAGGCTCGTTTTTACCCACGTCCATTTGGCATATCTGCAAATGGTCGGAGTTTTCGTGGGGGGTGATTTTGAGAATTTTCGCGGCGACAACGTTTTTAATGTTCTCACCTTGCTTTTCTATGTCCTCAACCTCAAAGCCCGCCATTACCATACGGTCGCAAAGCTCCTCCGGTGGAACGTTTATATCAACATAATTTCTTAAATGATTAAGTGAAATTTTCATTAATTATCCCTCCTTAAAATTGTTCGAGAAAACGCTTGTCGTTCTCAAACAAAAGACGTATATCACTTATCTTATAACGGGTTGTGGTGATACGGTCGATACCTATTCCGAAGGCAAAGCCCGAATAAATATCAGGGTCAATTCCGCAGGAGCGAAGCACGTTGGGGTGTACCATACCCGCGCCTAAAATTTCAATCCAGCCCGCGCCCTTGCAAACTCTGCAGCCCTTTCCGCCGCACTCGCTGCAGGAAACGTCAACCTCGACCGACGGCTCTGTAAAGGGGAAGAAGGAGGGGCGGAAGCGCACCTTGGTATCTTTGCCGTAGATTTCGTGAGCGAACTGTTCAAGCACGCCTTTTAAGTCGCACATAGTAATTCCCTTGTCCACCACAAGACCCTCAAGCTGATGGAAAACAGGGGAGTGGGTCGCGTCCACCTCGTCGGCTCTGTAAACTCGTCCGGGGCAGATAACGCGGATAGGCGGCTTACGGTTTTCCATAGTCCTAATCTGCGCGGCGGAGGTCTGGGTTCTTAAAAGCAGATTTTCGCCGATATAAAATGTGTCCTGCATATCGCGGGCGGGGTGGTCGGCGGGAACGTTTAAGCACTCAAAATTGTAGTGGTCGGTCTCAACCTCGGGGCCGTCCACAAC
>CAMCIX010000183.1 GCA_945875045.1 uncultured Clostridia bacterium
AAATAAACGAAGCTCCTGCGCCTTATTGACAACGCGGAAGAGACAATATATAATAAGGTTGTAATTATTAATTGGAGGCGCGCTTATGAAGGAACGCTTTAATATTATAAAAAAATCGCTTTGCATAGTTGCCGCGCTTGTTTTCGCGGTATCGGCGGCGGGCTGTAAGCATAAGGACGCGGCAAGTGAAGCCTCCTCGGCGTCGGTTACCTATGAGAGCGGCGGCGATATGCTCGACCCCGAAAATATTGATTTCGCCACCGAATCGGGAGCCGAGGTAAACGCCGAAAAGCTTGAAATAAAAAAGGGTATGGCGAACGGGGTCGACGTCTCTAAATGGCAGGGAAAAATCGACTGGGCAAGGGTGAAAAGGTCGGGCATTGACTTTGCGATTATAAGAATCGGTTTTCGCGGTGAAAACGGAATTATTTATAAGGACGACTGTGCCGATTATAATATTCAGCAGGCGGACAAGGCGGGGCTGCTTGTGGGGGTTTACTTTTTCTCGACCGCCAAAACCGCCGCCGAAGCCGAGGAGGAGGCTAAATGGACCGCGTCCGCGATAGCGGGCTATCCGATTTCCTACCCTGTGGTATACGACTGCGAGGGCTTTTTGTCGGAAAACAGCCGTATGTACGGGCTTTCAAAGGAACAGAGAAGCGACAACGCCCTCGCCTTCTTAAATTATATAAAGTCGGCGGGCTACGAGGGTATGTTTTACGCCGCCAAATCCGAGCTTGAGGGCTCCCTTTACTGGGATACCGCGCGGCTTGAAAACGCCTTTGAAATTTGGGTGGCGCGCTATCCCGCAACACCCTATCCGACTACTCCCGCGCCCGATTACGACGGCAAATACGCAATGTGGCAGTACACAAACAAGGGCACGGTGAGCGGTATTACGGGCAACGCGGATATTTCGGTATCCTACTTTACGAGGGAAAAATCGGAGGCAAAAAGCCCCAAATCAAGACCGTCCGACGCGTCGGCTCCCTCTGCCGATGACAATATTTATACCGCCGTTTCGGACGAGGTGACCGCCAAGATAGAAACAAATCTCCGTGACGGCGCGACAACCAAAAGCAACATTGTGGGAACACTTAAAAACGGAGAATTTTTAAAGCGCACGGCGACGGGTAGCAACGGCTGGTCAAGGCTTATATATAACGGTAAGACGGTTTATGCGATAACAACTTATCTTACAACCGACAGAAATTATCAAGCTGATGAAATCCCCTCGGTTTCGGACGGCTTTGAGCCTGCAAGCGGCGAGGTGACCGCCAAGGAGGAGACAAATCTGCGCGCCGAGCCTAACACAAACAGCGCCTTAATCGCAACAATTAAAAACGGCGAGTTTGTCACCCGCGTCGGCGTATCCCAAAGCGGCTGGTCAAGGCTTATTTATAACGGGCAGACGGTTTATGCAAAATCAAGCCTGCTTACTACCGAGATAATCAGCCGTCCCTCCGTTTCTTCCGAAGAAAATCCCGTTTCGGACGGCTTTTCCGCCGCATCCGGCAGGGTGACGGCTAAAAGCGAGACAAACCTCCGCACCGCCCCCAATGTCGATAACTCCGAGGTGGTTTATACCCTTAAAAGGGGAGAGTTTGTGGAATTGACAGGTAAAAGCACCAAGGGCTGGTCGAAGCTAAACTATAACGGTCAGACGGTCTACGCCGTTTCAAGCTATCTGTTAACCGAGGACGAATACAACACCCAAAGTAAAGCCACCAATACAGAGAGCGAAAGCGCAGAATAATAGCACGACTTTTAAACAAACCCAATTGTTCACCGTAGGGAAGGCATTTATGCCTTCCGCGACAGACCCCGGGTTAATCGGCGGTTTGATACGGAACGGATAAATCCGTTCCCTACGGGAGAAAATCGACTAACGTAGGGGCAATCGGTCGTCTATTTTAGACATTCGACAAACGGCGGGAGCAAGCCCCCGCCCCACGTTTTAAAGATTAATTTGTTATTCCTACAAACCCGATTTTTTAAGTCCATAAAACGTCCTCTAAAAAGGGCAAAAAGCATTTTAAGTAAAAATTTTTTAATTAATTGAAATTTTTGTTGACAACCGACTTTAAGTTTGATATAATAATTTGGCACGATAAATGCGAGTGTGCTGGAATAGGCAGACAGGCACGTTTGAGGGGCGTGTGTCCATGACGTACGAGTTCAAGTCTCGTCACTCGCACCAAAATCGAAAATCCGTTCTCGCAAGAGGACGGATTTTCAATTTTGTATTCTTCGTTATTCATTATTCATTGTTCATTCGACACAATTTTAATTAACCAAGAAAGGAACTGTAAGAATGAAAAAATGGTTATCTGTAATTTTAACGGCAATATTACTTTTTTCGGCTATGCCCACGGGATTATTCGGCATAGTTGCAAATGCAGCCACAAGCGGTACCACCGGCGACTGCACTTGGACTCTTGACGGAACGGAGCTTACAATCAGCGGCAACGGCGCTATGGGGGATTATTATAGCTATCAAACCTGGGATTCTTCTATTACAACAGTGACGATCAATGACGGTGTTACAAGGATCGGAGATTATGCGTTTAACGGTTGCAGCGATCTCACAAGCATAACTATTCCGGATAGTGTGACAAGTATTGGTAATTATGCGTTTCAAAAGTGCAACAGTCTTTCAAGCATAACAATACCGGGTAGTGTTACAAGTATTGGGTATTTTGCGTTTATCGGTTGCAGTAGCCTTACTGCTATTAACGTTGATGCGGATAATCAACACTACTGTTCAAATGACGGCGTTTTATTCAATAAAGATAAGATAGAATTATTATGTTTTCCTGCCGGTCGATCCGATAAATATGTAATACCCGACGGCGTAACAGTTATTGATGGTTTTGCGTTTAACGGTTGCAGTAGTCTTGCAAGCATAATAATACCCAATAGTGTTACAAGCATCGGAAATTATGCGTTTGACGGTTGCAGCAGTCTTATAAGCATAACAATACCGGGAAGTGTTACAAGTATTGGTGATTCTGCATTTTCCGGTTGCAACAGTCTTACGGCTATTAATGTTGACGACGAAAATAAAACATACTCTTCAAATGACGGCGTTTTATTCAATAAAGATAAAACGGAGTTATTATGCTTTCCTACCGGTAAATCCGGCAAATACATAATGCCTTACGGCGTAACAAGTATTAATTCCTGTGCGTTTTTCTATTGTAGCGGTCTTACAAGCATAAATATACCGGATAGTGTTACAGATATTGGTAATGCTGCGTTTGGCGGTTGCAGTAGTCTTACAAGCATAACTATACCGGATAGTGTTACAAGTATCGAAGGTGAAGCGTTTTCCGATTGCAGCAGTCTTGCAGATATAACTATATCGAACAATATTACATGGATAGGCTTCTATATGTTTTCCGGCTGCAGTAGCCTTACAAGCATAACTATACCAAACGGCGTAACAAGTATCGATTCCGGTGCGTTTGGCGGTTGCAGTAGCCTTACAAGCATAACTATACCGGATAGTGTTACAGATATTGGTAATGCTGCGTTTGGCGGTTGCAGTATGCTCAAAAATGTGTATTATTACGGTAATGAAGACGATAAAAATAATATTAGCATAGGTTCAAACAATACTTATCTCGAAAATGCACAATGGCATTATAATTTTCGTTACGGCGACGCGAATGGCGACGGTATAATTAATTCATTAGATTTAACCGAACTTAAGATAATAATTTTATCGGGTGAAACTAATTATGACAGCAATACAGCCTGTGATGTGACGGGTGACAAAAGAATTGATATTCTTGACCTTGTAAGGCTTAAAAAATATTTTGCAGGTGTTGATGTATCGCTCGGTAAAAGCTAAAAAACAATATAATTTTACAGCACCCTTAGAGTAATTCGCTCTAAAGGTGCTGTTATTTATATTGAAATCTTTTTGAAATTTGCCTTCCCTTGCATTTCTCAATCAACCTACTCTTGGCGCTATTACCCGCAACAGATTTTTATGTCGGATATTTGACAGCGAAGGTCGGGCGTCTATTTCTGCACGGGTGTAGAGGATAATTTGCGTAGGGTCTGCTTAATAATAACAAGCGCGTCCTTTGGCGTATCG
>CAMCIX010000184.1 GCA_945875045.1 uncultured Clostridia bacterium
CGAGATGTAGAGAGGTCTCGTGGGCTCGGAGATGTGTATAAGAGACAGGCCAACTGCTTTGAGGTTAACGACGCCATCGCTTCCTTAAATAAAAGCGGTCATTTAAAGCTGGTAGATGAAAAAGACGACTCATATATAATAACCGAAAGCGGTAAAAATATTGCCGAAACGCTTAAGAGCTCACTATCCTACCCCGTTAAGGACAGGGCGTATGCCGCAGCGCTTAAAATGGTATCGCAGTTCAAAAACGCAAAGGAAAGCGATTTTAAAATCACTAAAGAAAACGGAAAAAATTACATTACCTGCTCCGCAACGGATGGCGGACTTCCCTTTTTGACCGTAAAGCTTTTGGTCGCGGACGATGAGCAGGCGCAATTTATTAAAAACAGATTTTTAAACGATAATAAAATTTATTCCGAAATAATCGAATTACTTACAAAATAATAAATTAATTAGAAGACGCCTGTACCTACTTAGCTTTAATTAGCCTTTTGTAGGTACAGGCGTCCTCGACTGTTCGCTATCAATTTAAAATTATGACTATTCTCCAAACGGGAAATCAAATGTTCCTCCCGAATTTCCTGAACTGCTGTCTGAATTTATTTCCGAAGAATAGCTTGATTCGCCTGTATTTGCCTTGAGGGTAATATCAAAGGTGCTTTCCCGTCCGGTCTTTGAAACCACTGTAACCGAAACCTTATCGCCCGCCGAGCTTTCTTCTATAATGTCAAGAACCACATCATCGCTTGTGACCTCTATTCCGTTGATACGGGTGATAACGTCGCCTGCATTGACCTTACCGAAAAGGTCGCTGTCCTCCGCAACCGAAGCGATATATAGCCCGATGTAGTCATAACCGTTAATCTCTGCGCTAACCGAGTTAATTGCTGTATAAGTGATACCGAGCTTGGCGCGGCTGACAACCTTACCCTTGCTTATAAGCTCCTCGCAGATACGTTTCATAGTCTTTGTGGGAATAGCGTAGCCTACCGAATCATAGCTTACGCCCGCAAGCTTTGAGGAGGTAATTCCGATAACCTGACCGTACATATTGACAAGCGCGCCGCCCGAGCTTCCCGGATTTATAGCGCTGTCGGTCTGGATAAGCTTAGCGGAATAGTTTGAAGTGGTTTTAACTCGTCTTGCAGTTGATGAAATAATACCCTTTGTAATGCTTGAGGCGTGTGCCGCGTCGCTCGGTCTTCCGATTGCCACAACATTTTCTCCGCAGATAATTTCATCGGAATTTCCGAATTGTGCGGGTGTAAAGCCGCTTGCGTCAATTTTAAGTATTGCAAGGTCGCTCACCTGATCTCCCGCGACATATTTTGCGTCATATTCCTTGCCGTCCGAGGTATATACCTTAAACTTGGGCGCTCCGACCTCCGAATATATGTGGTCGTTTGTGACGATATATCCGTCCGCCGAATAGAATACGCCGCTTGCCTGCGAGCCGTTACCCGCGGTATTATATACCGTAATTCCGACAACAGAGGCGTTAACCTTATCGTAAACCTCGGAGGCGGTCA
The DNA here is from genome assembly GCA_945875045.1 of uncultured Clostridia bacterium. Taxonomy (GTDB): domain Bacteria; phylum Bacillota; class Clostridia; order Oscillospirales; family Acutalibacteraceae; genus UBA737. Next base: position 1,530 of record CAMCIX010000184.1, read on the forward strand.
TTTCATCGGTTTCTTTGGGCTTAGCCGCAAGATTCAGATTAACATTCTTGCGGGTGCCGTAGCTAATACTGTTTCTGCCGAGAAAATAGCCTGTAACCGATACTCCCGTAAGCAGAATAACCGCCGCCATAATCAGGGCGAACAGCTTTAACCCGCGGCTCATAGGCTTGTAATCCGTAACGGGAAGTATATCGGAATAGTTTATTTTATTCTGAGGAGACGGCGTGCTTGTGCCAAAGTCCGAATAATCAGACCGTTGTTCGGTAATGGGGGTAAATTCGTTTCCCGAGAAACAATTATCGGAGTAAGCAGGCTCCGTCGCTGCTTCTACCGGGTTTTCTGTATTGCATTCGGGTTCCTGTGGGGCGTTATCCGCGCCGTCCTTCTTTTCAAAAAAATCGTCCATTTTAATTCTCCGTTCTGTATTTATACCGGTAATGTAATGCTAAATGAAGTAAAACTGTTTTCTTGGCTTATGACCGTAATGCCGCCGCCGTGGGCTTTAAGAATCGTTTTTACAATGTAGAGACCGAGTCCTGTGCTGTTTTTGTTTGCAGAACGGGACTTATCAACCTTGTAAAAGCGTTCAAAAACATAGGGAAGCTCCTTTTCGGGTATTCCCTTTCCCGTGTTTGTTATGGTGAAAATCAGCTTTTTGCTTTCGGTTTTAAGGCTGAAATTAATCGTTCCCGACTCGTTTGTGAACTTTATCGCATTATCGACAAGGTTGTATATTACCTGATGAATAAGGTCGCGGTCGGCGCTCACCGAAACGCTCGGTATCTCGTCAAGCCCAGTTATATTAAGCCCCTGCGCCTCGATGCGCTGTTCCTGACTTATTACGATTGTGCATAACAGCTCTCTGAAATCGAATAACTCGGGCTTTAATATGAACTCGCCCGATTCAAGCTTAGCCATACTCAGCATTGACTGCACAAGTCGGGAGAGCCTTTTCACCTCGTCCGATACGATTGTAAGGTAGTAGCGCTGTTTTTCAGGCTCTATTGTTCCGTCAAGTATACCGTCAATAAAGCCCCCGATTGTGGTCATAGGAGTTTTAAGCTCGTGCGAAACGTTTGCGACAAAGCTTTTTCTCATTCCCTCAAGCTGTACTAAGGAGTTTGTCATCTGGTTAAAGGAAACCGCAAGCTCCCCTATCTCATCGTCGCTTGTTACGGGAATACGCTTGGAAAAGTCGCCCTTTGCCATTGCCTTTGAAGCCTCCGACATAAGCTTTAAGGGCTTGGTCATACGGTAGGTCATTGTGTAAATAGCAAAGAACATAAGCGCAATAGGCAGTACCGCCGAAAGCAGATAAAGCTTTATTATTGTAATCATAAGCTCGCGTATTGCCGAAACGGGCGCCGCGCTGAAAACTGTACATATTTGCTTGTTGTTTTCTCCGTAAACAGGCTCCGAAGCTATATAATGCGGATTTTTGTAAATATCAAGGGTGCCGAGCTTAAAGGAGGACTTTCCGCCTGAAGTATTAAGCTCGTTTAAAGGAATACTGCCCTCGGAGTGGAAGCACTTGCCGTTTTCAACCCAATCGTCACAGCCGCAAACAATGACCTCGCCTGTGCTGTCCGCCAAAAAAATATCAATATCCGAAACCGAAGCCAAAGCATTTACGGTTTTAAAAAAGTCCTCGGTTTTAATAGCTCCCACCGAAAGCTCGGAAATATACTCGGTAACCTCAGTACAGCTTTTACTTAAGGACTTATACTTAGTTTTTGCAAGATAATTATTAAGCGCAAAGGAAAGTATCATCATCATAACCGATAAGCTGAAAACAATTATGAGGGAGGTCATAAAAAAATACTTTTTGAAAAGCTTAAGCTTCATAGGGCTATTTTACCTCAAACTTATATCCCACGCCCCAAACGGTTTTAAGGCACCATTCGTCGGATACGTTTTCAAGCTTTTCGCGCAGGCGCTTAACGTGAACGTCAACCGTGCGGGAATCGCCGTAATAATCAAATCCCCATACCTCGTCGAGCAGCTGGTCACGGGTGTAAACGCGGTTCGGATTGCTCGCAAGGTGGTATATAAGCTCCAGCTCCTTAGGCGGCGTATCAATTTTTACTCCGTTAACCTCAAGCTCGTAGTTAGTAAGATTAATTCTAAGCTTGTCATACCTTACCTCGCTTATCTGGGAGGACTTGTCGTTATCGTGGGTTCTTCTTAAGACCGCCTTGATTCTGGCGATTACCTCCTTGGCGTCAAAGGGCTTGGAAACATAATCGTCCGCCCCCAGCTCCAAGCCTAAAATTTTATCAAAGGTTTCACCCTTTGCGGTAAGCATTATTATCGGAACGTCGCTTGTTTTGCGTATCTCGCGGCAGACCTGCCAGCCGTCAAGCTTAGGAAGCATTATATCAAGCAGAATAAGGTCGGGCGAATATTTTGCGGCGTAATCCACAGCCTGCTCTCCGTCGTTCGCGACAACGGTATCAAACCCGTCCTTTTCAAGATATAGTCTTAAAAGCTCGCAAATATTTTCGTCGTCGTCCACAATAAGAATTTTATATTGCATATTGAACAGCCCCTTATTTTTTATTCCAACTCTATTTAAT
>CAMCIX010000185.1 GCA_945875045.1 uncultured Clostridia bacterium
CGTCGGCAGCGTCAGATGTGTATAAGAGACAGGATTTTTTTTGCGAAGTATGGTAAAAATATATAGTACCGATTTCAAACGATTATGTCGTTGAAAAATATTTTTTGGAGGTTCTTATAATGAACAAAACTGAATTGGTAGTATCAATGGCTGATAAGGCAGGCATTTCTAAGAAGGACGCCGAAAAGGCTCTTACCGCTTTCCTTGACACCGTTACTGAAGAATTAAAGAAGGGCGAAAAGGTTCAGCTCGTAGGCTTCGGTACCTTTGAGGTTCGTGAACGCGCCGAGAGAACCGGTATCAATCCGCAGACCAAGCAGACCATTACTATTGCCGCTTCAAAGAATCCCGTATTCAAGGCAGGCAAGGCGCTTAAGGACACTGTTTCCAAATAATTTACTTAGAATCACGAGCCGTCCGCAAGGGCGGCTTTATCTTTAGGAGAAGAGTATGAGACTTGATAAATACTTAAAGGTTTCGAGAATAATTAAAAGGCGAACCGTCGCGAATGAAGCCTGCGACCAAGGGCGAGTTACCGTGAACGGTAAAGCGGCGCGCGCCTCCTACGACGTAAAGGTCGGGGACATTATCGAAATATCCTTCGGTGCGAGGAATTTCAAGGCGGAGGTCACCTCGGTTGCGGAAACCGTTAAAAAGGACGACGCGGCGGGACTTTATAAAATAATTCCCTAAAAGCCGGCATAGCATACGGCGTAATAAAAGCGCCTCTTTTTAAATATAGTTTAATTAGAGGTGTTGGCTATGGAAGAAAATATACGGATTAATCATAACATAATAGTCGAGGACAGAAAGAAAATGACCCTTACCGGCGTAAAGGACGTTCTTTCCTTTGACGAGGAGACGGTGGTGCTTGACACCTCATTAGGAAGGCTTACGGTAAAGGGCTCGGGACTTCACATAGTGAATTTCGATACCAAAAGCGGCGACCTTTCGGCAGAGGGAAGACTTTACGCCCTTGTATATACCACAGAGGAAAAGAACGGCGGCTTTTTTTCACGGGTTTTCAGGTAAGCTATGTGGGAGATAGATAATCTTTCCCAGCTGCTCGGCTTTTTATATTCGGTTGTACTGGGAATAATTTTCTGCCTTGTCTATGATGTACTGCGCGCTTTCAGAGCCGAGATTAAATTCGGAACGGCGGCTGTTTTCGCCGCGGATATTTTGTATTCGGTATTTTGCGCCGTCACCTGCTTTTGCTTTATGCTATCGGTTACGGGCGGTGAAATACGCGCATTTGTCTTTGCGGGAGCCGCTGTCGGCTTTGCGGCTTCAAGGCTTACTTTTTCGCGTGTTTTCTTTTTTGTTTTAAAGAGGACTTTAAGGGCGGCTTTATTTCTTTACGACCGAATTTCACTTGTTTCGGGGAAGCTTTTCACGCTTATCGCCGCCAAATTTGAATTTTTACTTAAAAAAGCCGAAAAAATATGCGATTTTTCCAAAAATACTTTAAAAAAACACTTGAAAAAGAAGTAGTGTTTGTTGTATACTAAAAAGCAATAGGGGATAGGTCTGCCCTTAGGCGGATACGTTTCTACGGAGCGCGAAATCATGAAGAAGAAAAAAAGAAAAAATAAAAGTATTTTGCTTCGCATTATGATATTAGGGGTCTGCGTTTATATGCTTGCGACCCTGTCGGGACTGTGGAACACCCTAAACGAAAGCCGTAAGGAGCTTGACGCCCTTAAAGCGCAGTACGCGGCGGAGCAAAACGATATTGACGAGCTTCGCGCTATGCTGGAGGACGGCTCGGAGGCTAAGATAATCGAAAAAGCGGCAAGAGAAAGATTGGGCTATGTCTATCCTGACGAGCAGGTCTTTATCGATATTTCAGGCAATTAATTTTTGAGGAGGACGCAAAGCTTATATGGAGCTTACTGTTGGACAAATTGTTGAGGGTAAAATTACCGGTATTACAAATTTCGGGGTCTTTGCGGACATCGGCGAGGGCAAGTCGGGAATGGTACATATTTCCGAGGTCGCGCGCACCTATGTAAACGATATTAAGGAGTTTGTTAAGGTCGGCGACGTTGTTAAGATGAAGGTGCTTAATATCGGGGAGGACGGTAAAATAAGCCTCAGCATTAAGCGCGCGCTTGAGCCTGAAAAGCCGGCGGAGCGTAAGGAACGCCGTGAAAGGCGCGGTTTTCAGCAGCCTAAGATAGACGGCTCTTATACCTGGACGCCGAAAAAGGCGGAGCCGCAGAGCTTTGAAGAAATGATGAACCGCTTTAAGCAGACCAGCGACGAGAAGTTTTCGGACTTAAAGCGCAAAAATCCCGAGGCAAGACGCACTAAGCGCGGCGCGGTGAAATAGTTTTAATTATCAAGGCGGATTTTGCCCTTAGGCGATTTCTGCCTTTAAATTTAGGAGATCGTATGTTAAGAGAAATTTCAGTTGAAAAAATAACCGAGACGGTAAGGGAGCTTTGCATAAGTGCTAACAAAAAGCTGCCGCTTGATATTGAGGAAAAAATAAGCGCCGCCGAAAAATGCGAGACCTGCGATTTGGCTAAAAGCGTCCTCGGCGATTTGAAAAGGAATATCGCGGCGGCAAACGAATACGATTTGCCGATTTGTCAGGACACGGGAATGGCGGTAGTCTTCCTTGAAATAGGTCAGGACGTGCATTTCACAGGCGGCAGTCTTTATAAGGCTGTAAACGAGGGCGTAAGACAGGGCTACGAAAAGGGGCTTTTGCGCAAGTCGGTGGTAGGCGACCCGCTGAATAGAGTGAATACGAACGACAATACTCCCGCCGTTATTCATACCGTAATTACCGACGGCGATTCGGTTAAAATTACCGTAGCGCCCAAGGGCTTTGGCAGTGAAAATATGAGCGGCGTTAAAATGCTAACTCCCTTTGACGGTAGGGACGGCGTTGTAAGCGCGGTGCTTGATATAGTAAAAAAAGCCTCAAACAACCCCTGCCCGCCTATGGTCGTAGGTGTTGGTATAGGCGGCGATTTCGAGCAATGCGCTTTGCTTTCCAAGTTGGCTCTTTGCAGAAGCACCGACAAGCGCAATCCCGATAATTTTTATAAAGAGCTTGAGGACGAGCTGTTAGAAAAAATTAATCAGCTTGATATAGGCCCGCAGGGCTTCGGCGGGAAAACCACCGCTTTAGCCGTGAATATCGAGACCGCGCCGACCCATATCGCGGGACTTCCCGTGGCGGTAAATATCGGCTGTCACGTAACACGGCACGCCACGGAGGTTATTTAATGGAACAAATAAATTTAATAGCCCCCTGTCTTTTCGGGACGGAGAGTATCGCGGCGGACGAGTTTCGGCGTATGGGCTTTACAGATGTTGTCACCGAAAACGGCAGGGTAAAGCTTGTCGGTGACTTTAATATGTTAGCCCGTGCCAATATCTGCTCCCGCTTTGCGGAACGTATTTTAATTAATGTCGGGGAGTTTTACGCCGCAACCTTTACCGAGCTGTTCGACGGCGTTAAGGCGCTTAATTGGGAGGACTATATAGGTAAGGACGACGCTTTTCCCGTAAACGGCTGGAGCATTGACTCACAGCTACACAGCATACCCGACTGCCAGTCGATTATTAAAAAGGCTATTGTCGAGCGGTTAAAGCTTAAATATTCGGTCTCCCGCTTTGCCGAGACGGGTCCCGAATACAAAATAAGGTTTTCGATTCATAAAAACAATGTCACAATGATGATAGATACCTCAGGCGAGGGACTGCACAAGCGGGGCTACAGGCGCAATTCCAACGCCGCGCCGCTAAAAGAAACACTTGCGGCTTCAATGTGCGACTTAGCGCGAATTTATCCCGATACACAGCTTTTTGACCCCTTTTGCGGCAGCGGAACCTTGCTTATCGAGGCGGCGCTTATGGCTACAAAAAACGCCCCGGGTCTTCGTAGATTTTTCGCCGCCGAGCGTTTCGGCTTTATTCCAGAAAATGTCTGGCGCGAGGAGAGGACAAGGGCGCAGGATTTGATTCTACACAACGTTGATTTCAGGGCGCAGGGCTTTGATATTGATAAAAATGCGGTGGAATTAACCCTGTCTCTTATACACATCTGACGCTGCCGACGATATGCAGTGTGTA
>CAMCIX010000186.1 GCA_945875045.1 uncultured Clostridia bacterium
AATATAGTCAAAAACCGTCTCGCCGCCCTCGAAAATAAGGGGAATATATCGATCGTAGGAAAACTCTATCCCGTTTTCAAGGGCGTTAATATCCTTTAAAATAACCGATTTTTGCTTTTCGGTAAGCCCCTTTGCGGTTTTAAGATAATTATTAAGCCTTAAAATCAGCTCCTGCGGCTCAAAAATCACCTCGCAGGCGGGGGTAATCTCAATTTCCTCTATGTTGTCGGTCCTTCGCTGGGTTTCGGTATCGAAATAGGAAATATTATCAATCTCATCTCCCCAAAATTCAATACGGCAGGGCTGTTCGGAATTAACGGGGTAAACATCAAAAATTCCGCCCCGCACCGAAAACTGCCCCGCGCCCTCGCAAAGCTCGCTTCTGACATACCCTGCCGAAATAAGCCTTGCCGACAGCTCGGCAATATCCGCGCTCTCCCCTGTTTTAAGGGTAAAGCGGGCGCGGCTTAAATTCTCGGGCGGAACGGTGTACTGCACCGCCGCGTCAAGCGAGACCGTAACCACGTCAAAATCCCCGTCTAAAAGCTTAGACAGGGTATCGGTTCTTTTATGCTCGTATTCCTTTGAATAGCCGGTAAGCGGACCTATGCAGTAGTCGCGCGAGGGGAAATTAAGGCAGTTAAGACCTAACGATCTTAAATCGTCCCTTAGCTCGTTAGCCGACGCCTCGTCGTGGGTAATAACCGCGATTTTCTTTCCCGTAGCCCCGTAAAGCGCCGCCGAGACCGCCGCCTTGTGAATCATTGAAAGCCCCGTACAGACAAGGGGCAGTCTTTCCTTCCCGACCGCCTGCAAAAGCCCGCAATATTCAGGATCTTTTTTAAGAATTTCGTTTATAAATTTCATATTAACCGTTATATTTGTTCATCGCGGAGTCTATTCCGCGGGTAATAATCTCTTCCGCCGCTAAAGCCGCCCTGTCGAGCGCATTATTAAGGTCGGTCATTTGCTCTGTCGGAATTTTACCGAGTACCCAATCCTTTAAATCGTAGTCGCGGTTTTCCCGCTCACCTACTCCTATTTTAATCCGCATAATTTCGTCGGTCCCCGTAAGCTCGATTATATCCTTAATCCCGTTATGCCCGCCGTAACTCCCCTTTCTTCTAAGCCTTAATTTTCCTATATCGAGGGTAATATCGTCAAACATAACGATAAGGCGGTCGGTGGGGATTTTGTAAAAGTTCAAAAGCGCCGAAACCGCTCTGCCCGAATTGTTCATATAGGTCTGCGGCTTTACAAGCAAAATACGGTTATCCCCGATTTTAAAATCGGCGTAAACCGCCTCCGACTTATGCTTATTAAACTGCGCGCCGTGCTTTTCCGCCAGCCTGTCCGCCGCCATAAAGCCCGCGTTGTGCCGCGTTTTCTCGTACTGCAGTCCCGGGTTTCCAAGCCCCGCAATAAGCCACATATCACTTTTATTTTTTCCGAATATCATTATTTCTCACCGTCTATTATATTATCATATTAATAAGCTTTATTCAAGGAAAATATACCCCGTCCCTGCTTAGATTATAATAAAAAATACTTGACATAGGCTTTCGTCTGTGCTATAATCACAGCTGTAAAGCTTTTTTCTTTACAGAAAAGGTGTCTGTATGCCTAAGAATTTATATGTTTCCGCTTTGCTTGACGTTTACGGCGCGTTTCTTAACGAAAAGCAAAGGGAGCTTTGCGAGTATTATTATAACGACGATTTATCCCTTGCCGAAATTGCCGAGAATGTGGGCATTACCCGCCAAGGCGTGCGGGATTTAATAAAGCGGGCGGAGCAAACCCTTGTTTCGCTTGAGGAGAAATGCCGCTACTGCGAGCGTTTTTTAAAGCTTAAGGAGCTAAGCGCAAGGGCGCGCGGCGGGGACAAAACGGCGGCAGAAGATATTTTTGATATTATTGATGAACTGTGAGGGTGGGCGCTATGGCGTTTGATAATTTATCCGATAAGCTTTCGGGCGTGTTTAAACGCCTGCGTTCAAAGGGAAAGCTAAGCGAGGCGGACGTTAAAACCGCAATGCGCGAGGTAAGGCTCGCGCTGCTCGAAGCCGACGTTAACTACAAGGTCGCTAAGGACTTTACAAACGCCGTCACCGAAAAATGTATCGGCGAAAACGTTATGGAAAGTCTTACCGCTCCGCAGACGGTTATTAAAATCGTCAAGGAGGAGCTTACCGCCCTTATGGGCAGCGAGCAGGCGCGGCTTAAAATTTCAAACAAGCTGCCTACCGTAATTATGATGTGCGGTCTTCAGGGTTCGGGTAAAACCACCCACTCAGCCAAACTTGCAAAATATTTAAAGAGCAAGGGTCACAGACCTCTGCTTGTCGCCTGCGACATTTACCGCCCCGCCGCTATCGAGCAGTTAAAGGTAGTCGGTAAGGCGGTTGATACCCCTGTTTTTGAGCTTGGCACCGAAAAGCCCGAGATAACGGCTAAAAAGGCGGTCGCCCACGCGCGGGACTACGGCTATGACTTTGTAATTCTCGATACCGCGGGTCGTCTGCATATTGATACCGAGCTTATGGACGAGTTAAAGCGTGTAACTAAGGCGGTCGAGGTGACCGACATACTGCTTGTTATCGACTCTATGGTCGGTCAGGACGCGGTGAATATCGCAAAAGCCTTTAACGATATTCTCGAAATTGACGGCGTTATCCTAACCAAGCTCGACGGCGATACAAGAGGCGGCGCGGCGCTCTCGGTAAGGGCGGTTACGGGCAAGCCGATTATGTTCACGGGCGTGGGCGAAAAGCTCGAGGATTTAGACGAGTTCCACCCCGACCGTATGGCGTCAAGAATCCTCGGAATGGGCGACGTGCTTTCACTTATTGAGCGGGTTGAGTCCGAGCTTGACGAAAAAAAGGCGGAGGAAGCCGCCAAAAGGCTTCAGGAAAACAAGTTTGATATGAACGACCTGCTCGACCAGTTCCAGCAGATAAAGAAAATGGGACCCCTTAAAAATATCCTTTCAATGCTCCCGGGCATGGATAAGCAGCTGCGCGACGTGGATATTGACGACAGGCAGATGCTAAGAATCGAGGCGGTCATTAAGTCAATGACCAAAAAGGAGCGGGAAAAGCCCGATATTATAAACGCCTCAAGAAGACGGCGTATTGCGGCGGGCGCGGGCGTTAAGGTTGAGGACGTAAACAAGCTTTTGCGCCAGTACGAGCAGATGAAAAAGATGTTCAAGCAGATGAACACAAAGGGCGGCAAACGGAATCTTATGCGCGGTATGCGTATGCCGGGCGGTCCTAAAGGCTTAGGTTTTTAAGATTATTTCTTTTAAACATAGATATTCAGAAATTCTGATATGGAGGTGTATTACTGTGGCAGTTAAAATCAGACTTCGCCGTATGGGCGCTAAAAGAGCTCCTTTTTACCGTGTTGTTGTAGCTGATTCCAGATATCCGCGCGACGGCCGTTTCATCGAAGAAATCGGTACCTACGATCCCACTAAGGATCCGGCAGCCGTTAACATCGACGCTGAGAAGGCTAAGAAGTGGATCTCTAACGGAGCTCAGCCTACCGATACCGTTAAGGCTTTACTTAAGAAAAACGGTGTGCTTTAATAATTTAAGCGAGGTAAAACAATGAAAGAGCTTCTTACAGCTATCGTCTCGGGTCTTGTTGAAAAGCCCGAGGAGGTAACCGTTACTGTTGACGAGCCCAACGAGGAGGGCGTTGTTTACTATCATATTCACGTTGCGGAAAATGATATGGGACGCGTCATTGGCAAGCAGGGCAGGATTGCTAAGGCGATCCGCGTTGTAATGCGCGCCGCCGCCAACAGAAACAACGAAAAAATATCGGTTGAAATAGACTGATAAGCGACCGGGCATACTGTCCGGTCTCGATTTGTGCTTATACCCCCTTTTGGGGGTATTTATATATACTAATAAATTATTTTTTTCGGAGGAAATATGATTAAGCAGTATCTTGAAACCGGAAAAATTGTCGGAACACACGGTATAAGGGGTATGGTGCGCGTGCAGCCTTGGTCCTGTCTCTTATACACATCTCCGAGCCCACGAGACCTCTCTACATCT
>CAMCIX010000187.1 GCA_945875045.1 uncultured Clostridia bacterium
CTACACACTGCATATCGTCGGCAGCGTCAGATGTGTATAAGAGACAGAATAGGAACAGAGCAGGAGCTTAAAGGGGTAAGCGAAAGCTTTTGCGCGGGGGTTTCGGTGATAACCACAGCGCATATAGGCGGTAGGGAGGACCTTATGCGGCGAAAGGTAACCTCCCGGCTGATAAGCGGCGGCTCTGTTTCGGCGGTTGCTTTATTGCCCGCCGTTCACGGAGGGACGATTAAGCTTGTTTCGGTAGAGGAGCTTTACCGTGGCGTGGCTGTTTAAGCTTGCGGGGCTTTTGACGGTTTTTTCGGTCTGCACATTGGGCGGTTTTTTTAAGTCGATGTCGCTTAAAAGGCGGCATTTAAGGCTTTGCGGCTTTTATCGCTCTATGTCGGAGCTAAGGGAGCGTATACGAATGGGCTCGGGTGAAATAGAACGGCTTGTGGAATTAAGCTTTGAAAAGGGCGCGGTTTTACTGGACGGAGGAAAGGCTCAAATAGACGGAGGGTATCTTGAAAGGGAGGACGCGGCGCTGTTGGAGGAATTTTTCCGCGACCTCGGTATGTCGGACTCCGATTCCGAATATGAGCGGATAGGGCTTTATATGGCGCTTGTCAAGAAAAAATGCGAAGAGGCGGAGGAAAAGTGCGTCGAGCTGTGCAGGCTTTATAACGCCCTCGGAATACTGTGCGGAATTTTTATTTGTATATTCTTGTTGTAGGTGAAGCTAATGGACGTTGATTTTATTTTTAAAATAGCGGCGATAGGTATAATTGTAACTGTGCTTAATCTTGTGCTGGTGCGGTCGGGCAGGGAGGATCAGGCTCTGCTTACCACCCTTGCGGGGCTTGTGGTGGTGCTTTTAATGATTGTAAACGCGATAGCCGACCTTTTTACAACGGTTAAAAGCATTTTCGGGCTGTGAAAATGGAGATTTTCAAGGTATTGGCGATATGCCTGATAACCGCGGCTTTAGCGGTTGTGTTAAAACAGCAAAAGGGGGAGTACGCGCTCCTCACCGCTCTGGCGGGCGGTACGGTAGTCGTGCTTTATATTTTAAAAAGCGTTGCGGCTCCGATTGAATACATAAGCGCAAGGCTCGACGGCTTGGGGGTTAAGACCGAATATTTCGCGGTCTCCCTTAAAGCCTTAGGCATTGGGTATGTGACCGGCTTTATCGCCGACGTATGCCGAGACAGCGGACAGGCGTCCCTTGCCGCTAAGGCGGAGCTTGCGGGCAAGTGCGCGATTTTTATTTTATCCCTGCCACTTATAACCGCCGTTTTGGAGACGGCGCTAAGATTTTTGAAGTAAAAAGAAAGCGTAAGCGGTAAAAATATGAAAAAAAGAAGAATATTAAGGCTTTTAATTCTGTTCTGCATTTTTGCGGCGGCTTTTTCGGGAACGGTCAGGGCGGAGAAGGCAGGTACTCCCGAGGAATTTTACGCCGAGCAGTATAAAAACAGCGGTGCAGAAGAGCTCGACGGCGCATTGCCCAACGAAACAAGGGAGTTTTTAATAAGGAACGGTATAGACCCATCGGATTATAACTGGGTTAATTCCTTTACCGCCGAGAGTGTGTTCGGTCATATCGCGGAATTTGTAAAATCGGGGGCAAGGGCTCCTTTAAGAGCGGGAGCGGGAATAATCGCGATAATCCTTATTGCCGCCGCCCTCGGCTCTATGGAGATAAAAAGCAGTGCGGTTTCGGCGGCTGTTTATGCCTCCTGTGCCGCCGCAGCAGCAGTAATCGCCGTTCCCGTTTCCTCGGTGATAAACGCCTCGGTAAGCGCTCTCAAGGGAACAAGCGTATTTATGCTTTCCTTTATTCCGGTATTCGCGGTTATCGTCGCCGCCTGCGGCTCGGCGGTGACCTCGGCTTCAATGAGCGCGCTGTTGCTTGCGGCGGCGGAAACGGTTTCCTATATCTCGGGCTTTGTAATTCTACCCTTAATGGGCGGCTATCTCGCAATAGCGCTGAGCGGGGCGGTGTCGCCGATGATGAAAAAATCGGGAATAGCCGAAACGGTTAAAAGGCTTGCCTTTTGGATAATGGCGTTTATCTCCACCGTCTTTGTCGGGATTTTAGGTATACAGACCGCGGTTAACGCCTCGGCGGATACTTTAGCCTCTAAAACCGTGAAATTTATTATAGGCACCTCGGTGCCCGTGGCGGGCGGCGTACTGTCCGAGGCGGTAAGCACCGTAACCGCATCAATGGGGCTTTTAAAGGCTTCCGTAGGAATTTACGGCGCGCTCGCCTGCGCGGTTACCCTTTTGCCGCTTGTTATAGAGCTTGTGCTGTGGCGGGCGGTGTTCCTTGCGACCTCGGCGGCGGCGGAGCTTTTCTCTTTGCCCGAAATAGCGGGCTTTTTAAGGGCTGTGGATTCGATGGCGGCGGTTTTAGTAGGAATTTTACTTCTTGTGGGAGCGATGTTTATAATCTCGCTCGCCGTGGTGGTTACGGGGGTGCGCGCGGTATGAGCGGATTTACCTCCTTTTTAACCGCCCTTTGCGCCGCCTGTGTTTTTTTAGGGGCTGTTCAGCTTGTCTGTCCCGACGGGAGTATGTCAAAGCCTGTAAAATATATATTGGGCTTGGTTTTTCTTGTGACGGTAATCTCGGCGGCGGGGCTTATTTCGGACGGCTTTAGGTCTGATAATAGCTTTAATACCGATATAGAGAACTCCGACGAGCAGCGTAAATCGGCGGCGGCAATATATGTGTACGCAAACGTGGTAAAGTCGGCTGAAATAAATTTTTCGGAAATTACGGTTTGTACGGATAAAACCGAGGACGGCGGCATAGTAATTAGTAAGCTTATAATTTATTCGGACTGCGCAGAGGAAAGAATACGCGGGGCATTAGGTGCCGCGGCGGAAAACATAGAGGTTGAGATTGTAAATGAATGACGTAATAATTAAACTGACCGAAAAAATCAAATCGCCTAAGGTGCTTGTCGCGGCGGGGCTTGCGGGAATATTGCTTATTTTCCTTTCCTCCTTTTTGGGCGGGGATGATAACGGGAAAAAGCAGACTCCGTCGGCAGAGAGTATAACCGCCGAGGAGTACCGCGGCGAGCTTGAGCAAAGCGTTGCCGAGATTGTTAAAAGCATTACGGGCAGCGAAAACGTAAAGGTTGTGATAACCCTTGAAAGCGGCATTAAATATTCCTATGCCGATATAAGGGAGGGGGTTTCGGCTAACAAAACCGAAAGCAACTTTGAAAGCACCAGCAGCGAATCAAAGCAGACCTACATAACGGTAAAAACCGCGGACGGCGGCGAGCAGGCTCTGCTTGTAACGACCGAAATGCCCGAGGTGCGAGGGGTCGCGATTGTATGCGAGGGAGGGGACGACGGGGAAACAAACGAGAAAATTCAAAACGCCGTTACCGCGGCGCTTAATATAACATCAAAAAGAGTATATGTAGCAGGAGGAAAATCCTATGAAAAAAGGTAAGGTTTTCGGTAAAAGTCAAATAGCCGTTACGGCTATGGTTTTAGCCTTGGCGGCGGCGGTGTGGCTTAATATGAAGTACACGCCCTCCTCGGGCAAATATTTAGGCGAGGCTTCGTATGTAAGCAATACGAGCTCGGACGTCGGGGCGGTGCAGACCTCCGCCAAAGCGGACGCAAAGGACTCGGATTATTTTACAGAGGTAAAAAAAGAGCGCGAAACCGCCCGCAAAAAGGCTCAGGAGCTGATTGAGGAAACCCTTAAAAACGATAAGCTCACCGAGGAGGATAAAAAATCCGCCCTTGCAAAGGCGGAGGAAATAGCGGGCAGAATTGAAAGCGAGGGCAATATCGAAGCCCTGCTTAAGGCAAAGGGCTTTGAAAAGACGGTCGCCGTCATCAGCGATACGGGCATAAGCGTGGTGGTGAAATCGGACGGACTTACCTCCGCCCAAACCCTCCAGATACAGGATTTTGTCCCCTCGGAACCCAATATACAGCTATCAAATATAAAAATCGTTCCTATTAAATAAAACTCTTGTGTTATTTGAAAAATGTGCTATAATAGAATTAAAGTATGATTATAACC
>CAMCIX010000188.1 GCA_945875045.1 uncultured Clostridia bacterium
AGAGAGGTCTCGTGGGCTCGGAGATGTGTATAAGAGACAGTACATTAATATTGAAAGCCATTAACGAGCTAAAATTAAATTATAATTTCCTTGGATAAAGCAAAGGAATAAATTATCTTTTGCTTTACCTTTTTTTCAAATATTTTTTCACAGGCGGCGGCGTATATTGACAGCTGTTCGCCGTAGGCGGCGGAAAGGCTTTCGGGGTTGTCGGTGCGGTCGGTTTTAAAATCGACAACAACTACTTCCCCGTCCTCAATAAAGCACAAATCTACCGCTCCCTGAACGATAATCTTTTCGTCGGCAAGCTTGCCCGTTAAGGTCGGGTCGGCGGCTAAGGCGGGCATCTCGGTCAAAAACCTCATTTCCCTTTTGACAAGGGGCGAAGCCTTTATCCGCGCAAAGAGGGGGCTTTCAAAAAACGCTTTAAGCTTATTACGGCTTACCGCCTTAGCCTCCCGCTCAGAAATGTACTGCCACTCGTAAAGCCGCTCGATTTCAGCCTCAATATCGTCCGCCTTATCAAAATCGATAAACTCGATAATCTTATGGGTCGCCGTACCCCTCTCGGCGGCGGTTATTCCTCCGTCGCTCATAAAGGCAGGGCGAGCCGAAAAGGCGTATTTCTCACTTTCCGCCTTGTTTGCAAGGGCGGAGACCGAGCATTTTGCCTCAACCTCAAAAAGCCTTTCGTATGGGTAGATATAGCTTATATTTTCCTTTAGCTTTTCTGCCAATTGAGTATCAGGCTCTTTACTTTCCGCATTAAGCTCGGGCATTTTTTCATCCTCGCCCGCTTCGGAAACGCTGACGGATATACGGCTTTCGGTGATTTCGGGGATAATATTGTTTTCCTCGCTTCTTAGCTCCCTGCCGTCGGGGTGGATAAGCAGGGTCATAAGCAGCCAATCGAAATACGAGCCCATACCGTCAAAAATATTATCGGGTCTGCCCTCGGATAAAACAAGCTCGGAAAAGCAATCCTTTAGCTTATTTTCAAGCTTTCCGACAGCGGCGGAGAAGTGCAGCTTGTCCTGCGCCCTCGTCATAGCGACATATAAAAGCCGCAGCTCCTCTTCCCTTGTGTTTATGCGCCCGCTGTCTAATATAACCTCTCTCGCAACCGTTGTGCGTTTTATCTGCCGACATTCGTCATAGTATTTAAAGCCTATGCCGTAATCGGCGGAATAGAGGGCGGAATTTCGCGAATCGTTATCGTTAAAGCTATTTGCCGTTCCCGCAATTATGCAAACGGGGAACTGAAGTCCCTTTGAGGCGTGAATACTCATAATCTTAACGGTATCCCCGCCCGACAGCGCCGCCGCCGATTTCATTCCGTTTTCGGACTGCCTGTAAACATAATTTACAAAACCTCCTATTCCTGGCGTGCTGTCCGCCGAGTACTGCTCGGCAAGACCAACAAGCATTAAAAGGTTGCCGTGGCGGCGCTCGCCGTCCTCCCTTGCCCGGACGGTATTAAGGTAATCGGTGTCCTCAAGAAGCCTTGTAATAAGCTTGGAAAGGGTCAGGGTCGCGCCGAGTATTCTGTATTTTTCGAGCCTTTTTAAAACCTCGGCAGAGCGGCTGTCCCCGTTTTCTGCGGAAAAAACAAGGGCGGAATAAAGGCTCCCCTCCCGTCTTTTTATGCGTATATTCGCCGTATCTTCGGCGGTAAAGCCGAAAATAGGCGACATCAGCACCGATAACAGCTCCACGTCCGACTCGGGGTTGTCGATAACCTTAAGGAGGGATAAAAATACCGATACCTCGTTTGTTTCGGCGTAGTCCTCTGAGGAGAAGTTCACGGGTATACCCTTTTTTCTTAATTCCTCGGCGACAATTGCCGCCTTTGCTTTAGTGTTTCTGAGCAGTATTGAAAAATCGGAGAATTTCGCCCTTCTAAGGGTATTTTCGTCCCGTCTTATGCACTCGCCCGACTGCATTACCCGATTTATATAATGGGCGATATGCTTAGCCTCGGCTCTTAAAGCCTCCTCCGAATTTCCCGAATTTGTCACGATTTCAAGGCTTACGGGAATCTGCGGCGGGTCGGGATAGCGGGCGGCGGGCATAAGCCTTTCGTCCTCGTTGTATACTATACCGCCTGTTTTTTCGGTCATTAGCCGCTCAAAGAAATAGTTTATATATTCGCAGATTTCTTTTCTGCTTCTGAAATTACAGCCTAAAATTATTTTTTTAGGGTCGTTTTCCCCTGCCCTTTCCACGGGGACGGCGGAGTTAATTTTATTAAGGAAGTTGGTAGGCTTAGCACCCCTGAAGCCGTAAATACTCTGCTTGACATCACCTACGGCGAAAAGCCTTTCACCGCGGTTTGAGAGAACGTAAAACAGCATATCCTGCAAATCGTTGGTGTCCTGATACTCGTCCACCATAACCTCGTCATAGCGGGAGAGAAGCTCGTCAGCTCCATTCGCGGGCAAAATCCCCTCTGGTGTTTTCTCGCACAAAAGCTTTAAAGCCAAATGCTCAATATTATGGAAGGTAAAGGTATTGCGGTCAAGGTACTCGGCAAACAGCCTATTATCGAGCTCGTTTAAAATTTCCGTAAGCAGTAAAACCTTTTCGTAAATATCGGCAAGCTGATTTTTTATACCTTCCGAACCGTCAAAAAAGAGCTTTTTAAGATTCTCGGCAAGCTTTAAAATATAGTCCCGCGCCGCCTTTGCCGCCCTGCCCTTTTCTCCGCTTGCTCGGGGAATTTTAGGCAGATCAAAGGAAGAAAGCACGCCGAATATCTCGTCCCAGTCGCCGTTTTTCGCCGCTTCGTAAAGCTTTGTTTCTTCTTCGGCGGCAAATGTAAAGCAAAAAGCATAGGTATCATAAGCCTTTTGGTCCTCAAAAAGCGCGTCAAGTATCGCCGCGTTTACTCTCCGCATTTCCTCTGCTGTTTTTAAAGCCTTTTCGGCAGCGTATTTATACCACTTATTTTCAATATTAAAGCTGTCGGGATTATAAGCAGATGAAAGGGAGTTAAACCATTCGGTCGGAAAGGCAAGCTGGCGGCTGTAATCGTACATTTTTAAAATATAATCCGAAAAATTGCCGTCGTCGTACTCAGCTCCTACTAAGTCCAATAAACTTAAAAAATCCTCTCCGCCCTTTTCGTAATATTCATTAAGCAAGCTTGCGAGAACCCCCTCGTTTACCGCCTTTAATGAGTTCTGCTCGCTTATTTTAAAGTCGGGCGAGACCCCCGCCCGCTCGAAATTTTCCCTTACAAGGTCAATGCAGAATGAGTCGATAGTGCAGATTTTAGCCGAGGACAAAAGCTTTCTCTGCTTCAAAAGTCCTATATCGGAGGGGTTAAAACGGCACTCCGAATCTAGCCGCTTTTCAATTCTCGTCCGCATTTCGGCGGCGGCGGCGTTGGTAAAGGTTACTATTAAAAGCCTGTCGGCGCTTATCGGGTTTTCCCTGTCGCTTAAAAGCCTTACGACCCTTTCTACCAGCACGGCGGTCTTTCCCGACCCCGCGGCGGCGGAAACCAGTACGTTGCCCTTTGTCTCTATCGCCGATTTTTGCTCGGGCGTGGGGTTAAATGCCATTAGTCTTCTCCTCCTTCATTTTAGTGATAACCTCGTCGTTTTTGTAGTTCGGCACCCTCTCGCAGGGGGTGTTTTCCCTACCGCAGACCGCCGCGTAGTCGCAGTATTTGCAGGCGGGCGTATCTCTGCCGTCAAGCGGGCTTACGGCTATATCTCCGCTTAAAATTCCGTCGCCTGTTCTTCGCATCAAGGTCTCGATATAATCAAAAATCTCGCTGAAATCCTCCGCGCCTATAAACGAGGAGCATCTTTTATCTAATGTGCCGTTTTTTGTAATTGAATACTTCGGCACAAACTCGCCCTGCATCTCCCTGTCCATAGCCGCAACAATATTTTCGTCGGAGCGGATAAGACCGTTCATAGCCATACCGCTGTCGTTAAGGTCGCGCTTTGAGGGCATATACAAAATTCCCGCCGCCTTTTCGTCCTC
>CAMCIX010000189.1 GCA_945875045.1 uncultured Clostridia bacterium
GGCTTTATCGCGGTAAAATCCAACTGCTCGCTTCAAAGCTATGTTCCCGCCCTTTATCCGTTGGACGAAAAATACGGAATCGAAAAGGTGCTTGTCTGCACCTATCAGGCGATTTCGGGCGCGGGCAAAACCTTTGAACGCTGGCCCGAAATGGTGGATAACGTTATTCCCTACATCGGCGGCGAGGAGGAAAAGAGTGAAAAGGAGCCGCTTAAAATCTGGGGAAAGATTGAAAACGGCGAAATCGTACCCGCAAGTGATCCGAAATTTACGGCGCAGTGCATACGCGTACCCGTTTCCGACGGTCACTTAGCCGCGGTATTCGTTGATTTCAAGAACAAGCCCTCAAAGGACGAAATAATTGATATTTGGAACAGCTATTCAGGCGAGCCGCAGGCGCTCTCCCTCCCCCACGCACCCAAGCAGTTCCTCCATTATTACACCGAGGACGATATGCCGCAGACAAAGCTTTGCCGCGATTTAGAGGGCGGTATGGCGGTATCGGTAGGCAGACTGCGCGAGGATACCCAGTACGACTATAAATTCGTCTGCGTTTCACATAATACTTTAAGAGGAGCCGCGGGCGGTGCCGTGCTGTTAGCAGAGCTTCTTTGCGCTAAGGGCTGGATGGACTGATTCACTTTTTAAAAGGAGTGGTCTTTTATGAAAAAAAGAATATTTACGGGAGCCGCAACGGCGTTAATAACCCCAATGAATGAGGACGGAAGCGTTAATTTTGATCGACTTTCCTCCCTTGTAGACGAGCAGATTAAGGGCGGTATCGACGCGCTTGTTATCTGCGGAACGACGGGTGAAAAATCAACCCTCGGCTATGAGGAGCACGTCAAGGTTATTGAGACCGCGGCAAAGGCAAACGCCGGCAGAGTTCCGCTTATTGCGGGAACGGGCAGTAACGACACGGTTTATTCGGTAGGTCTTTGCGCCGACGCCGAAAAAGCGGGAGCGGACGCTTTTTTAATGGTCACCCCTTATTACAACAAAACCTCCCAACGCGGGCTTGTCGCCCACTACAACTACATTGCCGACCGCGTAAACAAGCCGATTATTCTTTACAATGTCCCCTCCCGCACGGGGGTTGCAATAAAGCCCGAAACCTATAAGGAGCTTTCAAAGCACCCGAATATCGTCGCCGCAAAGGAGGCAAACGGCGATATTGCCTCGGTTGCCAAAACCCGCTATTTATGCGGTGACGAGCTTGATATTTATTCGGGTAACGACGACCAAACGGTGCCTATTATGTCGCTGGGCGGTATCGGAGTTATATCGGTAATGTCAAACTTTTTGCCCGCCGTTATGCACGAAATGTGCGCGGAGTATTTAAAGGGTAACACAGCGAAAGCGGCAGAGCTTCAGATTAAATACACAGGACTGATGAACGCGCTTTTCAGCGATGTAAACCCCATACCCGTAAAGGCGGCAATGAATCTTTTAGGTCTCAATGCGGGTCCGTGCAGACTTCCCCTCTACCCAATGGAGGAAAAGGCGCTCGAAAACCTAAAGCTTAAGCTTCAAGAGTGCGGGTGCATATAAGGATAAACGAATATGCGGAAAGTCGGGGGCGCCTGTCCCTACGCAAATCCGTTTAATGTCATAAATTATAGGATGTGAAATAAATGATAAAGGCTATTCTTTGCGGAGCTTCGGGAAAGATGGGCGGCTTTGTTGCCGCCGCAGCAGAGGCGGACGGTGAAATACAGGTTGTCGCGGGGGTCGATAAAATCAACAACGGCGAAAAGTTTCCGATTTTCTCCTCCTTTTCGGACATAAATGTTAAGGCGGACGTGATTATTGATTTTTCAAACCCTGCCTTGCTCGACGGTCTGCTTGATTATACGGTAAAAAATAATATCCCCGCCGTAATCGCCACCACGGGCTACAGCGACGCGCAGATTGAAAAAATAAAGTCAGCGGCAGAAAAAACACCGATTTTCTTCTCCTTTAATATGTCTTTAGGCGTAAATCTTATTGCAAGCCTTGCAAAAAAAGCCGCTCAAATATTGGGCGACAGCTTTGATATCGAGATTATCGAAAAGCACCACAATCAAAAGCTTGACGCGCCCTCGGGTACGGCTATTATGCTTGCAAACGCCGTAAATTCGGTTTTCGGCGACACCTTAAATTACGAGTATGACCGCCACTCGGTACGCCGTAAGAGACCAAAAAATGAGATTGGTATTCACTCTGTACGCGGAGGAACAATCGTCGGCGAACACGACGTAATTTTTGCAGGTCACGACGAGGTTATAACAATTTCCCATCAAGCCCAGTCAAAGGAGGTCTTCGCCGTAGGAGCGGTTCGCGCCGCAAAATTCCTATACGGCAAAGGCGCGGGTCTTTACGATATGAGCAGTATGATGTCATTTGAGTAAAACTTGGTATTTATATTAAAAAACGCAGCGGAAAAGCTTCTCCGCTGCGTTTTTTCAGTTATTTGAATAATTATATGTAGGAACAATTTTCTTGACTAACGCTCTAATATCGACAGTATCGTCATACATACAGCTTTTCATTTCGTCAAGTGTATTAAAGAACTCGTTTTCGTCATATTCAATCGGCTTGCCTATGTGAATCATACCGTTTTCGGTGTCCTGTAATCCCTCTTCCGCCATCAGCATTTCCTCATAAAGCTTTTCACCCGGACGAAGACCGATAAATTCAATCTTAATATCCTTATACGGAGTGAGCCCAGAAAGCTTTATAAGATTCTCTGCAAGGGTAAGAATTTTAACAGGCTTTCCCATATCAAGGACGAAAATTTCCCCGCCCTTTGCCAATGCGCCCGCCTGTAAAACCAGCGTTACCGCCTCGGGTATCGTCATAAAATAGCGAATAATATTGGGGTCGGTAACGGTTACGGGACCTCCTGCCTCAATTTGCCTTTTAAAAAGCGGAATTACACTGCCGTTTGAGCCTAAAACATTACCGAACCTTACCGCTACAAATTCGGTTGCCGAGCGGCTGTTAAACGACTGAATAATCATTTCGCATATACGCTTGCTAGCGCCCATAATGTTGGTAGGATTAACCGCCTTGTCGGTCGAAATAAGGACAAATTTATCTGCGCCGTACTTATCCGCGCACCGAACGGTTTTAAGCGTTCCGAAAACGTTGTTTTTGATCGACTCGTTGGGGCTATCCTCCATAAGCGGCACATGCTTATGAGCCGCCGCGTGATATACAATATCGGGACGGTAATCCCTGAAAACGCTTTCGATTCTACGACTGTCCCTTACGGAACCGATAAGGGTTATAAGGTTTAGCTCGGGAAATTTTCGCTTTAGCTCGTTCTGAATATCATATGCGTTATTCTCGTAAATATCAAAGATAATAAGCCTTTTCGGCGAATGCTCCGCAATCTGGCGGCAAAGCTCGCTGCCTATAGTCCCTCCGCCGCCCGTAACCAGCACGGTTTTGTCCGAAACATAATTCAAAGCGCTGTTCATATCAAAGGTTATAGGGTCGCGGCCGAGTAAATCCTCAATTTCTACCTTTCGTATTTTTTTAGAGAGATCTTTTTCCCCCGATTCGATAAGCTCGTAAATCGAAGGAATTATTTTAAGCATACAATCTGTTTGCTGGCATATATTTAATATTTCAAATTTTTGGGCGCTTGTACAGCTCGGAATTGCAAAGAGTATAGTGCCGATTTCAAACTTTTCAACCGCTTCGATTATAGAATCCCTGCTGCCGAAAACGCGGACGCCCGAAATATACGTACCTTTTTTAGCCGGATCGTCGTCGATAGCGCATTTTATCTTGAAATTTGAAAAAGGCGCGCCTGCGTTAAGCTCGTTAATTATCATTGATGCCGCGGAGCCCGCGCCGATAATCATTATATTTCCCGAAAGCTCAGGGGACGCTTTGTTTGGATTATTGACCTTTGAGTTGTTCAGACTTAGGGCGCGATATTTGATACCAAGCCTTAGGACTGTCTCTTATACACATCTGACGCTGCCGACGATATGCAGTGTG